>JANLTD010000960.1:0-7999 GCA_031362765.1 Acidobacteriota bacterium
AACAACTTTTGTATTTTAATAAATCAAATATATCACCTATCATTTTTGACCCAAGTCTTGCGCGTGGGCTGTCTTATTACACGGGCGCAATTTTGGAAGTGAATGTTCCGGATTTTGCAGGCTCACTTGCTGGTGGCGGGCGTTATGACGGCTTGATCGGAATGTTCGGCAAAGAAGCGATTCCGGCGTGTGGTCTTTCGATCGGTTTGGAAAGAATTATTGTCGTGATGGAAGAGCGCGGAATGTTCGACAAATTGATCGCCGAAGGCAAACTCAAAGCCGATTCGGCGGATGTTTTGATTACCATCTGGAACGAAGAATCGGTCGGCGAATCTTTGAAATTGGCGAATGAATTGCGGAGCGCGGGTTTGCGTGTGCTCGTTTATCCGGAAGCGCACAAAATAGACAAGCAATTAAAATATGCTTCGCAGCTTAATATTCCGTTTGTTTGTATCATCGGTGAAGAAGAATTAAAGGAAAACAAGGTGACGCTCAAAAATATGCAAAAGCGCGAACAGGAAGCCGTTGAAAGAAAAGAAATCGCAAGGAAAATTGCAAAACACGATTAGAATTTGAAACATCTGTTTCGATGACAAAAATAATTTAACCGTCGGCAACCGAAAGTTAAAATAAGCATCATAAAAATTATGAAACAGGCAATCAGAAGTTTTTCGCTGTTATTTATTATTACTTTTTGCGTCATTGGTTTTGCTGACGGGCAAACCATCACGAAAGATCTGCCGAATTTTTATCCGGTCAACGAAGTTCTCTATCGCGGCGGACAACCGACCGAAGCAGGTGTTAAAGAACTCGCTAAAATGGGCGTCAAAACGATCATTGATCTACGCGGCGCGGACGAAAAAGCGAAAAAAGAAGAAACGTGGGCGCAAAACTCCGGCATTCGTTTTATCAACAAGCCTTTGAATAATTGGTTTGAGCCGAAAAACGCGAAGATCGAAGAAATCATTGCCGAAATCAATAGACCCGAAAATCAGCCCGTCTTTGTGCATTGTCAACGCGGGGCTGACCGCACCGGAACGGTCGTCGCCGTTTACCGGATCACTCACGATAATTGGACGGCCGAACAAGCAAACGCGGAAGCGAAAAAATTCGGTTTCGGCTGGTGGCAGTTTTGGATGAAAGATTACATCAACGATTATTACCGCGATTTTAAGAAGTAAAAAATCGTCAGGAATATTAAAAGAATAGCTTATAAGATAGTTTAGAGGCTCGGGCTTTGACCGCCGTTTGTTGGATTCTCGAACAACGCGGTCTTTAGATCGGCGACTAAACGCTTAAGATTTTTTCAACCGTTATTGACCTGTTCGTAAGAAGGTTGAGAGTCTAAACCTCGGTTCGGATTCTCAACCTTTTTTGATTTACCTTTTCAGCGGTTTATTGCATCAGATTGGCGAGCGACGCAGCGGGAATGTCACCGCTCAGACCGAATTGTGTAAATTCGGCCACAAAACCCTCGCTTCGCAAAACATACCAGGTGCTATCTGTGGGGCGAAAAACGACGAAATCGTCTTTGTCGTTGCTGTTGTTATCGTAATCGCCGATCATCGGAATATCGCCTGCCAAGCCCCATTGGACGCTTGAAAATTGATTGTTTCGCGATTGCAGATAATACCAGGTTCCGTTCGCCGGGCGATAAACCGCTAAATCTGTCTTGCCGTCGTCGTCGTAATCGGACGGCACGGGTTTATCGCCGCTCAGACCGAATGGCGCAAAGATCGTGTTCGTGCCGTCGAAGATATACCATGTTCCGTTTGACGGACGAAAAACCGCGATGTCTGTTCCCACCGGCGTGCCTTTGAAATCGCCGAGCACGGGAATGTCGCCGGTCAGACCGAATTCCTTGATCAAAAACTGACTGTCCGAACTTCGCCAGATATACCAGACGTTGTTTGACGGGCGAAAAACAGCAATGTCCATCCTACCGTCTGCGTCATAATCGCCCGGAACGGCTTTGTCGCCGCTCAAACCCCATTGAACGGTTTTATATGTTTCATCGAAACTGTTGCGGATATACCAAATCTTCAATCCACCGGCGTTGCGGGTGACGGCATAATCGGTGCGTCCGTCGCCGTCGTAATCGGCCGCAACGGGTGTGTCGCCGTTTAGTCCGAATTGGAAAGCGTTGAATGCGTTATTAGCTGAATCGAGCGAATACCAAACGCCGTCTGACGGACGGAAAACCGTGATGTCGGCGGCTTCGTCGTAATTGATTTCGCCCGAATTGCCGATTTTCGTGCCGAAATCAGTGCTGTAGCTTGGTTTTGTGATCTCCCAACTAAGAAGAATATTTCCTTCGACCGATTGATTTTGGGTGTCAACGGCAATCCGGTAAGTGATGCCGGATTTTGCCAAAAAGATCACACCGCTTTTGAGCATCGCGGGCAGATTATCGTTTTTGACAACCGTTGAAAGCGAATTCAAGCCGGCGCCCGTGTAAACCGCCAGTGTTGTGTCAAACGACGGATTGCCGCTTTTACGCGTTGTCAAAGTGATGCTGAAATCGTTTGAAGTCGTGTTTGTAAAATTAAACCAAACCGTTTTGCCGTCGCCGAATGGTGGCTCTTGCGCTTCATTGGTCGCATTTTGATTGGTCACCGCAATGATTCCCGACGAATTTGGCAGATTCATCGGTTGCGCGAAATTATTGTTGGTCGGTGTATCATTTTGCGTCCATTGCAGAGTGAAACTGCCGCCCGCCGCGTTTGGATTGTTATAAACTCCGACCACGATGTTATAGATTGTGCCGCTTACCGCCATCAGTTCGATGCGCGGACGTGTTCCAACGGTGTCGTTGTTGCGCGTTAGTGAACTTAGCGGATGAACGCTGCCCGTATAAACAGCCATTGACGAATCAAATCCGGCGGCGGTGATCTCAAAAACGACGGGTTTCGATGCGGTCGCCGTCCACTGAAACCAGACGGTTTTATAAACAAAGTCGCTATTGGACATCCCGTGACTGTATTCGCCATTTTCTTGGGTCGCCTCGATAGTCGTCCCGGTTGTTGTTCCCGATGCGCCGCTTAAAGTGACGGCGTTAGCCAGATTGTCGTTGGCGGGCGCGGCGGCGTTTGCCGCGAAAATTCCCGCCGTTAAAATTAAAACTGCCGAAATAAATTGTAATTTAATAATTTTCATCATATTGTTCCTCTAAAATTTTGTATGGAGTGCGCGGCGGCGAACTTTTTTTAGCGAAGCGAAACAGTAATGTCCGCCGCCGCGCACTCCATCTTTTTTGTCAGTTTGAACCGACAAAATCAATATTCTCCAAATTGTCCGTGACGGTCACGATCTGCGTCGGATTCGCAAAAACATAACGCTTGCTCGAAACCGTCAGGATATATGTTTGTCCGGCTTCGACGTTTGTAAAGCGATAATTTCCGAAGCTGTTGGTCGTTGCCGTGCGCGGCGTGCCGCTCGTGTCCGTCAGCAAAATGCGAACCTGCGTCAGACCGTTGCCGTTTGCGCCGGTTACTCGTCCGCCGATGGTCACGTTCGCCGCCGTCGGTCCGAGGATGTTGATTGCCCCGTTTTGGAAATTCGCCGTCAGCGGATTGGCATCAACATCAACGATCTCGCGGAAAACAGGCGTGTCGCCGAACGTCAGCGGAGTTTGGCCGGCGGCAGCGTTCGGTGCGACATCAAAGCGCACGGTGACGAGCTGTCTTGTGCCGGCCGAAAGAACTTGTCCGGCCGGCATCGCCAGCACGACTCCGACTTTGCCCGTTTGGATCGTATTCGGGATCAAGGTTGCGGATTGTGTGTCCGTGCCTTTTGAAACAAGCGGATTCGAGAGTTTTGTTGAATCATAATTAAGCGTAAAACCAAAACCGTTTTCAGTGCCCTGCGAATCGGTCTCAATCGAAACAATGACCTGTGAATTCGGCGCGGCTTGCGTATTGACGACGCGCACGTTTGAAGACACAAGATTCTGCGTTGCGTCTTTAGAATTCGGAGTTGATCCGTTCGATTTATTAAGCAACGCCAAACTATCAACGGTTAATTTGCCGTCGTCTTCAAACTCAAACAAACTCGCCGCCAGCGGACCGCCCGCCGAATCAGCAGTATCGAGTCCGGCAGCATAGCGTCCGGCTTGTGTCAGATCGCTCACACTTAATGCGCCGTTGCCGTTGGAAACGCGCGGCGCGGAATCGGTGCGTTGAAATTCGTTGGTTTGATTGAGAATTGGAATCGTGTCCAAACCCGCGACGAATCTGCCAATTTGCGTAAAGTCGGCGACTGTCACTGAGCCGTTGCCGGTTCCGCTCGGGCGCGGCGAAACATCGGCCTCGTAGCCTTGCGAGAAACCGATCGCACTGCCGACATAGTTTGCCTGAATTTCGCCGCCGTTCACATCTAAAACCTCGCGCACCATCGGCGCGTCGTCAAAGTTGATCGGAGTGCTTGCCGTATTTGTCAAAACCGTGTTGAAAGTGATTTTGGCGATTTGGCGCGTGCCGTTTGTAAATGTTTGACCAATGGGAAGCGCAACGGAAACTCCGACTTTATCGGGCATTGAATTATCAACCGAGAGCGTTGCTCCGGCCGCGTCGTTGCCTAATACGACTTGCGGATTAAAGACCAGCGACGAATCGTAATCAAGACTAAAAGCGACGCTTCGTTCGTTGCCTTGCGAGACGAGTTCGGCCGTAATAATTCCGTTTTGTCCGGGCGTCGCGATTCCGCCAATGACCTGAACCTGCCGCGAAGGCGCGGAAATTGCCGTGAAATCGGCGTTTTGAATATCGGTTGTTAAATTTGCAAATTGCCGGTTGACAGGCGCGAATGTGTAATTGGGCACAGATGGCGACACTGTAAAACTGCCGTTCGACTGAAGATTCTGGAAAATATATCGGCCGTTAGCATCGGTCGTCGTCTGCGCCGTTTGCGTTCCCGAAAGAAATAGCGTTGCGCCGACAAGCGGTGAATTGTCCGATTTTCGGATTGTTCCGGCAATCGAGACAGGCGCGGCATCGTCATCCAAAATCAACGCCACGCCTTGATTATCGGCAATCGTGGCATTGGTCGGAGCGGTCAGTTGGACGTAAAAACTTTCGTTTGATTCGGATTCGGAATCGCCGTGAACTGAAACCGTTACAACTTTATCCGTTTCGCCTGCCGCAAAATTTACAGTTCCGTTGGTTGCCAAATAATCTGTCGGCGCAGATGCTGTGCCGTTCGCCGTGGCGAAATTTACCGAAATATTCTGACTGCTCGCCGATGATAAATTAACGTGAAAAGTGAAATCAGTTTCTCCGCTATTTCCTTCTGTTTGCGAAACATCCGTAATCGAAATGGTCGGCGCGGTGTCGTTGTCAACGATTGTCAAAACTGCCGATGACGGAGCAGTCAAAAATGCCGCCGTTGCATTGCTCAGAGTGATATTGATTGTTTCGTCGGCTTCGTCAAGCGTGTCATTGATGATTGGAATATCAAAAGTTTTGACGACATCGCCGCTATTGAAAGTCAGAGTTCCGCTTTTCGCGGTGTAATCTTGTCCGGCGGTTGCTGTTCCGTTGCTCGTCGCATATTGAACTGTAACCGTGCTTGCCGTACCGCCCGTGCGGTTGACGACGATTGTTCTTGTCGCCACGCCTTCGTTTACCGAATAGCTGGAAGCCGAAAGCGAGACATTTGAAATTGCCGTAACGGGCGTGCATTGTGAAAATTCGGAAGTGTCTTTCGCAATACCCGAAACCGTTGCGGTTGCCGTTACAAATTCACCGACGCTCAAAAATATCAACTGATTAAAAGCCGCGTTGCCGAGCGCGTCGGTCGTAACGGTTTTTGATGCGAGCAAATAACGCCCTTCGCCATAGCCCGAAGCATCGCACGAATCAACGCGGTAAAAATCCAAGTCGTAAGAAGTATTCGGTGTAGAATTGAGCGAACCGGCGATATTATTCGGATTGACAACCGAAAGAACAGGAAAGTTTTGTTTATTGTTCGCGCCCGTGTCGCCGTCGCCCGCGTCATTCGGCGTTACGCCTTCAAATTGCAAATCAATGCCGAGTTCATCGTTTGAATAAATTACGTTGCGGCGAATCGCGTTGCCTGTGCCTGATTGAACCCAAACACCTTTTTGATTAAAAGCGATGACGTTGCCCGCGCCTGCTGACGAGCCGATGGAGTTTTGATTTGCGTCGCCAAGCAGAATTCCGCTTTCTTGATTGCCCAAATCGTTGCCGATTGAACCTGCGCCGATGATGTTGTTTTCGATTTTGTTGCCGCTTGCGCCATAGACGACAATGCCGCTTGCATTATTGCCGGAAACAATATTTCTCGCCGTATCGTTTCCCGCAAGCCCGATTTGATTGTTTGGTGCGCCGCTGATATAGATTCCGTGAAAACCGTTGGGAAGAAAATCGCCGCCGATTCCGTTGGTGCCGATTTTGTTGCCGACGATTCGGGCGTTGCTGGCGTTATCGGCTAAACCGCTCAGATAAATACCGTGTTTTGTATTGCCCGAAATTAAATTTCCGTCGTCCGCGTTTGTTTCAGAGCCGATATAAACTCCGGGAATGCCGACAAAAATTCCGTTTTCATCATTGGGAATCGCGCTCGTGCCGCCGAGATTCGTGCCGATGCGGTTTCGTTTGATAACAACCGGCGAAAATAACGCATTGTTTGCGATAAGTTTGATACCTTCTGCGCCGTTGCCGGAGATTAGATTGCCCGCATCGTAGTTTGAGCCGAACTGAAAAATCGTGCCGCCGATCGTAACATTCGCCGAATCACCCGTTTGAGGATAAAGGCGAATTCCTGAAGCGTCATTGCCTAAATCAATCGTTCCGGTTTTATCGGTGCCGATCCGATTTCCATAAATCGAAACGGTTTCGCCGTAGATGAAAATACCATCCGCGCCGTTACCCGAAATAACATTGCGTTCAAGTTCTGTTACGCCACCGATTTTGACATGGAGGTCAATTGACATTTCTTCAATGCTGATGCCGTCGCCTTCATTGCCTAAATCAACAGTTCCGGCGGCATTTGTGCCGATGTAATTGCCTTGAATCGTCAACGGCACATTGATCGGTTCAAAAAGAATATAGTTAAAAATATCAATTCCGTCACTGCCATTACCCGAAATCACATTGCCCTCACCCGTTTGACTGCCGCCAATAACGTAAGAGCCGTTTTCGCGCGGTTGAAGCCGAATGCCGGCACCGAAAGAATCATCAAGATCGCGGTTTCCGAGCGCGGCTGTTCCGTTGGCGGAAACGCCGATATAATTTCCTTTAATGGTCGCGGTCGTTACATCAACATAAATTCCCGTCCCGTCATTGCCCGAAATGACGTTTCGTGCTCCAATAGATGCGCCGCCGATGTTGAGCGTGATGTCAAGCGCGTGATAACTTCCCCCAAACGAGCGTTCGGTGATATGAATACCTTCGTCGGTATTTTCCAATCTTTCATTTCCGTTAAAGTCCGTGCCGATTTTGTTACCGAGAATATTAACCGTTACATAACCGTCAAGAAAAGGTGTACCCGGCTGCGCCTCAATCTTGATACCGTTTTCCGCATTGCTGTTGTCAACGCCGCCGTTGCCCGAAATCAAGTTTCCTTCAAACGTGCCTGCGCCGCCGATAGTAATCACGCTGCCGTTGGTCGGAAAGATATTGATTCCGCTGAGACCGTTTCCCAAGTCAATCGTGCCGGTCGGGTCGGTGCCGATAAAATTGCCCAAAAGCGTAATGTCGCACTTTTTATAACAATTTGAATAAATCCCATAGACGTGGCGATTGATGGCGAGAGCCTTAATTGTGACCGCGATGTCAACGTAAGGCGCCGGAGTATCAATGATAAAGCCGTAGGAATTCAAACCATTTCCGTTGACTTCAATCAGCGGTTTCCCGAAATAACCCGTTTGTGTCTGCCCGTTAATTGTCAGCGAAGTATTAACTTCAGGGAGCGGTGAAACAAGATTGATGGTTTTGACGCCGCTTCCCGGAATATCGAAATTGATAATGTCCGCGCCCGC
>JANLTD010000964.1:0-1959 GCA_031362765.1 Acidobacteriota bacterium
TTTTTCTATTTACCCGCTATCTTTGAACAAATTATAAAAAGTATTAGTAATGCAAGAAATTCTTAACGACAACACGGAAACAACCGCCGAAAACGCGGTCGGGGACGCACCGCAACCGGCTGCCGAACCAAAGCAAACGTGGCGGCAATGGTTTGAAACCGATGCGGCGGTGCGGATGGTTTATCTGGTTTTTGGTTTGATCGTCATCGTTTTGCTGATGACGCGCCTACAATTTTCGACCGACGCGGTTTGCTGCGGCGATTGGGACGGCTATTATCACATCGGCTGGAGTCAGGAACTCTGGAACAGTTTCAGATCGGGTCATTGGCTGCCCGAATTTAAGTGGCTGCCGCTGACGGTTTTGGGGCCAAACGAATACGCCGACCACCATTTTCTTTTTCACCTTCTGCAGATTCCGTTTCTGTGGCTGTTTGAACCCGTGATGGCGGCAAAGGTTGCGGCGGTGACATATTCCAGTCTGGCGATCTTTTCCGTGTACTGGCTGCTTTATCGTTATCAGGTTGATTATCTGCTGTTGTGGCTGCTCGCGCTTCTGACCTGCGCCAATCCGTTCTTTTACCGGATGAATATGGCGAAAGCGCCGCCGCTGACAATTATCATTTCGGTCATCGGAATTTATCTGCTTTTCGAGCGCAAGTACAAATGGCTGCTGCCGCTGATGTTTCTTTTTGTCTGGACTTACAGTCTTTTTCCGCTGCTGCTGTTTGCGGCGATGATCTGGACGGTCATTGTCGGCTGGAATGAACGCCGGCTTGAATGGCGGCCGCTTGCCTATACGACCGGCGGAATGATTCTCGGCAATATCATCAACCCGTATTTTCCGCAAAATCTAGGGCTTTTTTGGGAACATTTCATTACAAAGATCAAGATCGGAACGGATTTTGCGGTACCGGTCGGCGGCGAATGGTATCCGTATTCCGGACAAGATCTGCTGACACATTTTCCCATTGCGCTGGTCGCGATGCTCATCGGCTATATTCTTTTCGCGCCGAAAAATGGTAAATTGCCCGAAAAATTGACGTTCTTTTTAACTTTCGTGACGATTCTGCTGCTGTCGCAGTTTCGCTCAAAACGATTTGCCGAATATTTTCCGCCGTTTGCAATTCTGTTTGCCGCGTTTAGCTGGAAGGAATTTTTTACACCGGCCGTCGCGCAGCTGCCCGACGAATTCAAACGTGAGATCGAACCTTATTTGGATGCCGACAAACCATCCGCAAAACAAAACTGGGTTGAAACCGCCAAGCTCGCCGGAGCATGGACGCTCGGTATCGTCCTGTCGTTTGTGATGTTTTACAATTTCATCGGGATAGATTTCAGCGAAAACGAACGATTTCAAAACACAGTCGGTTTACGCTGGCTGGCCGGCATCAAACAAATCGGGCTTTTGACCGACATCCGAACCAACGAATCGAATGATAAATATCGCCGGGCGACCGATTGGGCAAAAACAAATATTCCCGAAGGCGAACTGATCTTTAACTGCAACTGGGACGATTTTCCGAAACTTTTTTACTATGACCGCAAACATTCCTACGTTTACGGTCTCGATCCGAACTATCTTTATTCGAAAAATCCCGATCTTTACAAAATGATCGGCGATATAACTTCGGGTAAGACGGAAGACGCAGGTGTGGTCATCCGCGAAAAATTCGGGGCTCGCTATGTGATGACCGATTCCAAAGAAAACGAAGATATGGTTGCCAAACTGCTTGATAGCGGTTGGGCGGAAACGATTTATGAGGACGATGAAGCTCGCTATTTGAAGATCCGCGAGACCAAAGGCGAAAAACCGAAAGAAGCGATGGACGACGCGCCGCCAACGTCCGAAGAAGAAAAAATTCTCGACGAGATGGAGAAAAACGACGCGAAGAATACAAATCAGGCTGTAAATGATGACGAAATTGAAGAGAAATAAAACAGAAGGGGAGAAGAGGAGAA
>JANLTD010000985.1:0-3894 GCA_031362765.1 Acidobacteriota bacterium
CGCAACTACTTTTAATGGGGATTCTTATTTACATCTTCTACCTGCTCAACACCGGCGATCCGCTTTTATTCGGGGCGTTGACCTATCTGATCCTGTCTTTCGGGCTGAAAAAAATATTAGCCCGCGATCACGGGCAGGGAATAAATCTCGTCAAACAAGGAAAGTTTGCCGAAGCAATTCCCCTCTATCAAAAAAGCGTCAATTATTTTTCCGAAAATGTGTTGGTCGATAAATATCGTTTTCTGACGATCTTGAGTTCTTCGAAAATGAGTTATCGCGAAATGGGCTTGTGTAACATCGCATTTTGCTACAGTCAATTGGGCGATGGCGCAAAGGCACGCGAGTTTTTTGAGCAAACGCTCAAAGATTACCTAGAAAACGGAATCGCGAGGGCCACGCTTAAGATGCTCGACGTAGCAAATAGTAAATCTTTGTAAAACATCATAAGTCAGACCGCCTGTTGCAAGTGGGCGGGTCATTTGCAATCAGAAAGAATGAAATTTCGGTTTCGTCTTTACGAATATTTCATTATCTCTAACTTCTCCGAAAGCTCCGGGATATTGAGAAAATTGCAAAAGGTGATAAATTATAGGAATTCAAAAACTGCGGAGGTGTCGAATGCACCATCAGCGGCAAATAAATTTATGAAAAAAAATATCATTCTTTTGATCTTTGTATTTTCTGCCACATTCGCGTTGCGCGCTCAGTCCGGTACTCCGGAGCCGACGCCGAAACATTCCGGCGAGTCGCTGGCATCCACTTCGGCGTCGAATAAACTATCCGCGCGTTTTGTCGATATAAGCTCTTTTGATGGCTCTGAATCCGGCCTTTTTAACGCTCCCATAATGGACTCGATAACCGCGCCGACAAAAACCGCTCAGCGCGCTTACTTAAGAACAAGCATCTATTCCAAATATAAAGAGTTCAAGTGGGGCTTCGGCGGTTTGAACATTTTGGGTATCGTCCTTACCGTCATCGGCGTTATTGCCCTTTTGGGTTCGGTCTTAATGCTGGTCAATACGGAGTATCTGCGTTTTTTCGGTTTATTTCTGGGCGGCGGTTTGATTATTACACTTGCATTTTTCATTATTGATTTTCATAGACTTTTCACCCCGAACTGCGAGATATATTTCGATAACGCGACCAATTCGCCCGCGACCGTGCTGCTCGACGGAAGGGAATTGTTTACTCTCGAACCGAAATCATACTCGCGAGTCGAGTTTTGGAAAAGATTGGACTACTACGTCCCCACCGCGACCGTCAAGATAGTCATTTTATCCGCCGATGGATCCGAAAAGGAACAAGCGGAAGAAAAAATTGAAGGATATGGGCAAAAATATCTTTATAATATCGGAAAGGCCAACCAGTATTGGAAAGAATCGGTGAGCTATTCGGAGCGGAAGTAAACGAGCGGGTTTGGCGAAAATTACGAAAACAAAAATCTTATTTATTAACAGGATTTAAATAATATTCGAAACGGGTTCGGTTTTTATGAAACACAAAAACATATTCCAAAAAGTACGGAAACTTATAGACGAGCGGGAGATCGGCGAGACGAATCTCAGCGACGCGCAGGAAACGCTCGTCGCGCTGATCGAAGAAGATCCGAAATGCGATTGGGCATATGGTTTGTTGTCCGAGATCTGCTACTGGTCGGGCGAATATTCGGAAGGTGCGGACAAACTTGATTTTTTTGACGAAGGCGTTAAGTACGGTGAACAAGGCGTCGAAATAAATGAAAATTCGCTCGAAGCAAATTTCTGGCTCTCGGTGAACTACGGTTTATACGGGCAGGAAAAAGGAATTATGCAGAGTCTCGCGCTGATTACACCCATCAAAACTTCAGCGGAACGCGTGCTCAAAATAGACGAAAGCTTTTTTTACGGCGGGCCGTGGCGTGTGCTCGGCCGGCTGTATCAGAAAGCGCCGGGTTTTCCGTTTTCGGTGGGAAGCACCAAAAAAGCGGTCGAGTGTCTGGAAAAAGCGCTCCAATTCGGACCGAGGTTTTTTCTCAATCGCTTTTTTCTCGCCGATGCTTATATAGCAAACCGCGACAAGGCAAACGCCAAAAAGCATCTCGAATGGATTCTGGAAACGCCGCCGAACAAAAATCACGAATGGGAAGACGAAGGCTACAAGCGCGACGCGGAAGCACTTTTGGAAAAGTTATAAATGAAAGAAAATCTTTTTTCATACGGAACGCTTCAAAAGGAAAAGGTTCAACTGGAATTATTCGGACGGCTCTTAAATGGCGCGAAGGACATTCTCATCGGATACCAACTTTCTTCGATTGAAATCAAAGACGAATCGTTTCTTTCAAAAGGCGAAGAAAAATTTCAAAAAACGTTAGTTCCGACAAAAAATGATGCTGACATTGTTGAAGGAACTGTTTTTGAGATCTCAGAAGATGAAGTACGTTTAGCCGATAAATATGAACCGAAGAACTACAAAAGATATAAGGTCGTGCTTCGATCCGCAAAAGAAGCCTGGGTCTATTTAGCCGCTTAAATAGCGAACCGCAGCGGACTTTCGTGAAATGCGCGCGCTTGTTCGCGGCAAAATTTCAGTTGAAGACGCAAGTCCCGGCTTTGTTTCTTTGGAGATAAAACAATGAAAACTTCCGTTTACATCGGAACCAGTCTCGATGGTTTTATCGCCCGAAAAGATGGCGGGATTGATTGGCTGGTCAGGTTTGCAAATGATGAAGCGATTCAATCATATGAAGAATTCATCAGCCCGATTGACGCGATTGTCATCGGCCGGGGCACGTTTGAAAAGGTTCTTACTTTTCCTACTTGGCACTATCAAAAGAAAGTATTCGTCTTGAGCACGACGATCAAAGAAATTCCGGAAATGGCGAGAGGTAAAGTAACTATTCTCGCAATGCCGCCAAGGGAATTGCTGAGTTACCTTGCTGGCGAAGGATTTTCTAATTTGTATGTTGACGGCGCAAATGTGATCAAGGGCTTTTTGAAAGAAGATCTCATTGATCAATTGATCATTTCAAAAGTTCCGACCTTGATCGGCAACGGGATTCCGTTATTCGATGCTCTTGACACCGATCTTGAGTTTGAGCACATCCGCACTGAGGCATATTCCAACGGGCTTGTGAGGAGTTATTACGAAAGGAAACGATGAGTGTGTTTTAAGTTTTCTTGAACGGCGCGCGCCTCTTCGCGGCAAAATATCAAGATATTAAGGATGAAGTTTCGGCTTCGTCCTTTTTCTGTTTTCAGTTAAAATCAGGACTGAGAGGTTTTACAAAATAGGTTAGCAGTTAAAGAAACATCGAAAAAATCCAACTTTAGAGTTAGCCGCCGAAAGTCTGCTTTTTATGCAATTGTCAAGAAATTGCCCGAAAAAATGGATGTAACTTTCGGCAATACAACTTGCAATGACTACGAAACTTTGCTGCGTGAAGTTGGCGAAGCGAGTCATTTGCGGATCAGCTACACCGAAGGAAATCTCAAAATTATGACACTTTCATCCTTGCACGAAAATTATTCCGCTCTTATTCAAAATTTCCTTTCTCATTTGAGTTTGCAAAAAAGAATCAAAATTCTCTACTACAAATCCGCGACAATGAAAGTGAGCAAAAACTTAAAAGGCGTTGAGCCTGACGGATGTTTTTACGTTCAATCCGCCGACAAATTACCCAACAAACTCCGCATTGATTGCAGCCAGGACCCGGAGGTCGTGTCAAATGTTGTGGAAATAAATTTATAGCCTTCCTTGCTTTGCTTCCTTTCCTTACATTTTTAACTCTCCGTTTTCGGTAATTTTACTTCCTTTAGTTTTTCCGGATGCGCTCTTCGAGATCTTCCGCCAACGCTTCTCGCAACTCTCCATTATTTTGAAGACCAAATGCGTGCCGCTCCTTGCTGATCGAAATCT
>JANLTD010000999.1:0-2077 GCA_031362765.1 Acidobacteriota bacterium
GATAAAAACCGGTTTGCCGATATTTCTGAGAAACACGCCGATCTCTTCGTCGAGCGGCGTAATGCCGGCACGTGCGTCAACCACCCAAATGATCGCCTGTGCTTTTTCGATCGCGAAACCGGCTTGTTTGAAAATATTAGCGGGAATGATCGCCTCGTCGTCCGGTACGATACCGCCGGTGTCAACAAGCTCAAAAGTTTTCGACTTCCATTCGACCTCGCCGTAAATGCGGTCGCGCGTAATGCCCGGCTCGTCACCGACGATAGATTTGCGGCTTCCCGTCAGGCGATTAAAAAGTGTGGATTTCCCGACATTCGGTCGTCCGATGATAACTGCTAAAGGTAAATTCATAACTAAGCCTTAAATTTTAGCAAATAAATTGTATAATTGCTTAAAGTATGAAATTTCAAATTGATCAAGCCGTCGAAATTCTTTCAAATACACCGATAGTTTTGAGATCCCTGTTGGGAAATTTATCAAACGAATGGACCGAAAAGGTTGAAAATTCGGAAGATTGGAATCCGTTTGATATTGTCGGTCATTACATAAATGGCGAGGAAACCGATTGGATTCCGCGTGCCGAAATAATTTTAAAGAAAGGCGCGAACATTACATTTGAACCATTTGACCGATTCGCGCAATTTGAAAGTTCGAAAGATAAAACCTTGCACGAATTGCTCGAAACTTTCGCCAAACTGCGTCAAAAAAATCTCGAAATTTTGAAATCGTGGAATTTAACCCACGAGCAATTACGCCTTAAAGGAATTCATCCCGAACTCGGCGAAGTCAATCTCGGACAATTAATTTCGACCTGGGTCGTCCACGATTTGACGCATATTCGGCAAATCGTGTCGGTGCTGGCGAAAAAATATACTGAAAATGTCGGCGTTTGGAAAGAATATCTGTCAATTTTGCAAAAGTGAAACGTTTTTCCCGCTTTGTAATGCCTCAGTGATGAGTTTTAGCGACCGGAGCGCAATCCGTCCCGGTTGCCTGAGCGCGAGAGCGCGAAAGTGACGCTTGCCGGTTTAGTGCCGTAAAATTAACAAGGCTTTTTCGCGTCGAAGCGACGCTCATGGCAACCGGGACGGATTGCGCTCCAGTCATAACTTTTTACTGACGCATTACCCCGCTTTCAAAAAAATGTTGTTTATCAAAGACTTAAACTGTTATTCTAAAATTGCGGTTTATAAACATCGTCGCTTCTTTGCCGCCCAACATTTATGAAAATAAGATTTTCCGTCATCATTCCCGCTTACAACGAGGAAAAATTTCTTCCCAGATTGTTTGATTCAATCGAAATTGCCCGTGCAAATTACGAAAAAGGCGCGGTTGAAGTCATCGTTGCCGATAATTCTTCGACCGATAAAACTGCCGAAATTGCAAAAGCAAGTGGCGCTCACGTGGTGCAGATTAGAGAACGCCGAATCGCATCCGCCCGCAATGGCGGAGCGAAAGCCGCGCGCGGTGAGGTATTCTGTTTTATTGATGCCGATTCCGCGCTTCACCCGCAAACTTTTGAAAAAATTGATAAAGCAATGTCCGACCGCCGTTTTATTGCCGGTGCGACCGGCATTTATCTTGAACGGAGATCGCCCGGCATCCTGCTGGCGTATTATTTGATGATGCCTCTCTGTTGGCTGGCAAATATGGATACTGGCGTTGTTTTCTGCCGACGTGAAGATTTCGAGGCGGTCGGCGGTTATAACGAAGAACTTTTCTTAGCCGAAGATGTCGCTTTTTTGGTCGCCCTGAAAAAAAGAGCCAGTCAAAACGAACAAAAATTTACGCGGATAACCTCGGTCAAAGCGCTCGGTTCAACCAGAAAATTTGATGAACACGGCGATTGGCATTATTTTTCGCTGCTGTCTCAGGTCGCTTCGATTTTTTATATGACAAAGTTCAGTTGTATGACACACTTCGTTTGGTAATCAATAAGAAAGCAAATCCCAAAGATGTAGATGTTATTCAAAAGAGTCTTTCAGGAATTAACCAAAGCATGCTTCACTTTTTAGAGAATCATGATGAGCAACGAATTGCATCACCTGCTTTCGTAGGCGATTATTGGAAAGCTACA
>JANLTD010001001.1:0-3457 GCA_031362765.1 Acidobacteriota bacterium
CGCACGAGGTCGTAGATCTCTTTGCGCTCGGCATAAGCCGCGCCGTAATCGTTACTACCGGCCATCCCGTAAGTGTCCGCCGGCCAGGGATTCTTGACCATCCCGGCGGGGATGTTTTGCAGGTCCGAGCGGTAGTCGAGAGCGCCGAGCGAATTACCCCAGATCTTCCAGGTCGCCTTTGACTCACGCAGCTTTTTTTTGAACCATGCCTTCTGGTTGGTGCCGAGGATGGTCCGCGGCGCCTTGTCCTTGCTCGGGTTCGAAATGCGCACATCGCGAAAGTGAAGTTCGGCGGGCGGCTTTCCGCCGTCGAAGGCGCGTCCCGCGTCGAGAGCGATCATCGCCTCCTCGGAAAACATTCCGTTGAATGCAGGGTCGTAAATTTTTCCAACCTCTTCGGCGTCGGACGGATCTTCGCCGCAGAAGCTGTGCTGATCGGTAATGAGGAGGTCGAGGTGCTTGCCGTAGCGGAGCGCCCGATAAGCGATCAGGCTGCGGATCGCGGTCAGATTGTTCGGCTCCAGCCCCAGCCCGTTTTCGTCCCACTTGTCGATCTTAACGTTCTTGACCGCAACCGCCCCGAATTCGGCGAGCGAGCCGCTCGGCGGCGACACGCGAGCCGGAATATATTCGAACCAGGCTTGGTTGGCGGCGACCTTAACGGTCTGGCCGGGCTGCGGAGGACCGCCTGCCTGGACGATGCTTTGGCGGCCCTGCCACGAGAATTCGTGATTGTCCCAGATGCAGACGAACGGCCATCGGGCGCGGGCATCCTGAAGGTCGGGGTCAGCGAGATAGCCCTTGTACACGGCGCGATAACCGGCGACGGTCAGCGGATAGTGGAAGTTCCCGGTCCTTCCTCCGTCGGGAATGCGCGCGACCTCGTAGTTCGTGCGGTCGTAGCGGGTGGCTCCCTCTTCGGGGTATTGAACGACCTCGTAGATGAAGTCGCCAAGGTGCAGCACGAAGCCGAGATGATCCTCCGGCCGCGCGCGTTCGTCTTCGAAGATCATCCGGCGATAAGCGTTGAGCTTGCCTTCGTTGACGTCCTGGCAGCTGACGAAGGCGAAGTTCACAGGCCGCGCGTCGTTCGGCCGCGGTGCGGTGATGGTGCGGCCGATGCGGCTGCCGTTACCGTCCGCGTCGGTGAATCGATACCAATAGACCCGCGCCGGCTTGAGCCCGCCGACGAGTACCCGGGTCGTCCAGTCGGACGCCAGCGAAACCGGAGCGCGTGCCTGTGCCACGACCCGGCGGAACCCCTCGTCTTCTGCGACTTCGACCGTCAAATTCTGGCGCTCGCCTTTATCGAAGGGCCTGCGGGTCCACAGGAGAACGCTGTCGGGCGCGGGATCGCCCGATGCGACGCCTTCCGGGAACAGGTCGCGTTGCTCCCGCCAGTCTACCTTGGAACGCGCGCTCGCCGGTCCGCACAACGCTAGAGCCGCACCGAAGAACGCGGCTTGTTTAATAAATTCTCGACGGTTGATTCTGCTCATATCATTTTTCTAAAAATCTTTTTTTAGCAATTCACAATCAATAAAGTTTAATCATCAAAAATTAAGTAAATATGTTGATAAAATGGCTCTTCGGGGACAGGGTTGTAACCAATCAAACTCCTCAAAAAAATTGTTATTAATTTCTTCCCTCCTTAGTTAGGAGGAAATTCTAACTGGCTCTCTAAATGCACCGCGGTCCCCGGATAGGTTGATTTAATCAATTTACTAGCTCAAAAGTAGCAAAATTTTCAAAAATAAATTCTTTTTTGTGACAGACGGAAGATTAGAGGGATAAAATTGACTAAATATCGTTTTGACAAATTTGTGTTTGATTTTCAAGTAGCCTCTTTGCGTAGCTGCAAAATTTTCGCCTCGGTTTTAGTTCGCTTTGATTAACACGGACGCCAATTATTTAGGCTTTGTTCATTTGTCTTGTATTGTTCTCTTGTTAAGAAACTTTATGCAGTAAAGCTAACACATCTAAAAATGTCCGGACTGAAAAGGCGGCAATCGTGTTAGAATTATAAAAGGAGATTTTTTTGATCATCGTGGAACAAACAATCGTAACGATAAAACTTCCGAAAAGACTCGATCTAAGTGAGTTTGAGATAGGTATGCTGCTCGCGTCGCGGCTTTATGAATCCGGCAAAATCACTTCCGGACAGGGTGCTGAAATGGTCGGCTTGTCGAAAAAAGCGTTTATCGAGCTTTTAGGCAAATATAACGTTTCGGTTTTCGGTTATTCTTTGGACGAAGAAGATTTGTCTTTGCTATGAAAAAGATCGTTATTTCCGACACGAGCTGCCTGATAATTTTTAGCAAAATAAATTTGTTGGATATTTTGACAAAACTTTTCGGCGAAATTTGGATTACAGAAAAAGTACGAAGCGAATTCGGCGAACAGCTGCCCGACTGGATCACAGTCAAACAAGCCGATTCGGCGCAAATCACAAAAATCCTTACCCCTCAATGTTGACGAAGGCGAGAAGAGCGCAATGGCGCTATATCTGGAACAGAGCGAAGAATCCTTACCGGTCTTTGACGAACGCAAAGGCAGACAAATCGCCAGAGAATTGGGCATCAAAATTATCGGCACGCTCGGTATTCTCATCAAAGCCAAACAAATTGGATTAATTCCCGATACACACCCGGTCATTGAGAGTCTGGAAGAAACTGATTTCAGATTATCGCCGATTCTCAAACAACAATTTCTGGACGCCTAATTCCGATCGCCAAACTTATTGATCCGAAACCCGGAGGAAGGTTAAGTGTAAAGGGTTGATAATAGCCATTATGTTTGAGCTAGTTCTTCGAGTTCAATGGTTCGATCAAGTAATTCATCAATGCCTAATTCTCGACCAAATTCAAACGGATTTTCCATAACATTGTGCTCCAACTGTAACACATTAAGATATTTACACTATAACGCAATATTGTGTGACGCAAAAATGCGTGATGAAATGAAAATGGCAACAATGTAGAGAATCGGATAAATCGGATAAGATCGGTCGCGAACCATTTCCGAATCCGGCAATTTCTCGTTTGTCATCGTGATGAACGATTTCCACAGATCCATTCTGATCGTCCTCACCGGCTTCCGTCCATTTTGCACCAACTAGCTTCGGACACACTTCCGACGCCCGGTGTCGGACCACCTTTGCCACTTGGTCGGTTTTACGATGACTCAAAATCGTCGCGTATGAATTTACTTTCTGAAATAATTTTGGCTTATTTCGGCAGCCTGAATTGGCCCGCCTGTTGGACTTACCGATCCAGGATTGCCGCCCGGTTTTACTGCTCACGGTTCGCTTCAACGGATAACTTTCCCTGCTCGTTTCAATGATATGCGCCCGATCTGTGACACGACCGAGTAGGGTTCCACAAAGACGACATTCCGAAAACGGCAGATTCGGCGGGCCGACGATAATCCGGGCTATCAATGCGGCCGGCGCGCCCGA
>JANLTD010001012.1:0-7444 GCA_031362765.1 Acidobacteriota bacterium
CGACAGATTTGAGCGAATCGGAAGTGCGCCGCGCTTATCTGCAGTTTATCCTTGACCCGATCATCTTGAAAAATTCCAGGGATATTTTAACGATTAAAGAAGGCATCAAGGCGCTGCTCGACGAACGCCGCAAATCGAATCCTGATGTTTCGCCCGACATCTTTCTTGCTGTTTCGCGTTCACTGGTCGCGGCAACCGATGCGCGGCAAACTTATTACCAAAGATTTCAGGAGGCAACCGCCGAAGCGCGCCGTAATGTCGGTCGCAAACCGATCAGCGAAACGACTGACGCGCAAGGCAGAAAGGTCGTTCGCTTGTCGGATGAGCTTTATCTGATTGACGGCAGATTTGCGATGCCGGCCGCCGAAGACGAATTGATGCTGAAACTTTCGGAATCTTATGAAAAAGGTGCGGTTTTGTCGTTTTATTTCGCACAGCAGTTAAAAGGACTGGAAGATGCACAATTTGACATCGCAAGTTCGTTGCGGGATATGATTTTGTCGCTCGACACAACAAAGGAAACAAATCGACTGACGGAAACTGCTGATGCGCGAAAACGAGCGCTTGCCATGCGAGACCAGCAACGAAAGAATGCGCTCGTGATCGTCGAAAATCCTTTAACGAAAAAGTTGACGGAAATCGAACCGATGATCCAGTCTCAAAAATACGCGGAAGCCGAAATCGAACTAAAAACACTGCTCGCCGCTAATCCGACCGAACCGCGCGTCTTCTATGCGCTCGGCCGCGTGAAAAGCCTTTCCGCCGCTTCGATCACGGAACCTGAAAAACGCAACGGGCAGCTTCTCGAGGCCAAAAACTTTTACGAAAACGTTCTAAAATCGGCCACCGACAAAACCGACACGGCTTTGATTTCGCTGACCTATGTCGCGCTTGCCAGACTTTACGAATATTACGACCAAAACCAATACGCCATCAAAATCTACGAAAAAGTAATCTCGATGGGCGATATGAACGGCGGCGCTTATCAAGAAGCGATCGCCGCACGTCAACGTTTGTTGAAACAGCCGTAGTTGCGAGTCCCGCCTTCGGGCGGGAAAGTTGCTTTAGGCTTATTTGTTTAAGACGCAAAGTAGAGATGCCTGAAGGCGGGACTCAAAACTTAGACTAAATGAAAAAAGTTATCTTCATCACAATTTTGATTGGTCTTTCGACGGCCGGCATTTTCGCGCAAAAAACCCCGGCCCGCCCACTTCCCAAAAGAGTTCCCGTCCAAACAGTAGTTCTGACAGAAATTGCAAACGACGAGTGGGATGTTCTGGCAGGCGCGCTGACCACCGAAGATTGGAATAAATCTGCTGTTTTAGCCGCTCAGTATTTGGAAAAACTTCCCGTTGACAACGAAAAAAAACAGCTTGCCCAACTTCGTTACATTTATCTTTACGCGCTGACCGGAAAGATCCTCGATTATAACGCCCAAGCAAATGCGCTCGAGGCGGAAAAAACCTGGGACGAATTGGACCGCATCATCGCTGCGTTTATCGGTCGAGAATTTGTTATGCCGCCGCGTCGTTTTGTCAAAGATTGCGATAAATTACTGAATGTCATTTGCCGCGTCAAAGACACCCCGAATGCTTTTCGGACGACTGCCACAAATATCGAAGGCAATGCCATTCACTCATTCGATTACGTTGTTTTTGACCAAGCAGTGGACATCAAGGAATTTAATGAAAAACCAACCTTTCTCGGCGGCACCTTAAGAAAAGCGGATTACAACGAAGATAAATCAAAGCCGTGGATCTTGCGTCTATACTTTAACAAAGGCTTTGTCAGCGTCGTTGTGAACTAAAAGATCGTAATTGCTTATATTTTTGGTTTTTTGAAAGAGATTGCCGAAGTTTCGTTGAACTTATCACCTTGACACTTATTTTTCCAAAGTCCCCGTTGAAAATCAAGAGATTTCCATTGAATAAAACCAAAGACCAAATACCTAAACAGAAGATCAACCTTATTTAATTCGTTGCCGGCGTTTCGGAAAGGCGATCGGAGCGGTCGCCAAAGCTGCCAACAGTAAAAAGTAAAAGCCGTTTGAAGCAGTGCGAAGCGGAAAGTCAAAAAAGCTGTGCAGCAAGATCCCGAAACAACCCGCCAACGCGCCGATCGCGACGCTTCGCCGGAAATGACTGTGTTCCGCACCGATTCGCTGCAAGCCCTGTTTGAAGAGCAGAAAAACAAACGAAACAACACAAATAAGACCCAAAATTCCCGCGTCTGCCAGCGTTTGCAGATAATCGTTATGTGCCTGTTCGACGCGAAAACTGCCGTTCCAGGTGTCATACTGCGGAAAGGCCGTGCCGAACGCATCTAATCCCGCGCCCAAAATCGGGTAAGCGTTAAAAGTTTGAAGCGCAACCGACCAAAAATGCAGTCTTCCGCTACTCACATCCGCCTGATTAGTAAAACCGATTCCGCGTACCAGGGACGCATCGCCGCCAAGCAGCACAACCGCACCGAACAATATTAAAATCAACGCTAGGCCGCCGCCGCCCAGTGCTATATTACGTCGTAATCTGGCGCGTTTTTCTTCTTTTGAAACGGGTTCATCACTGTTGCCGTGACGCAGAAAGTTTGTAAACATAACAAAACCTAAAACGCCCAACAAACTCAGCAGGCCACCGCGAGAGCCCGTAAAAAGAATCGCAATGCCCATCAAAATGATCGCGATTATCAGCAGCACCCGTTTATCTTTATCCGTTCCTTTACCGACCAAAAGCGCAAACGTCAGACCGATCGTCATTTCCATAAATGCCGCAAAATGATGTTGATTGACAAATGACGCAAACGGGATCGCCTGTGGTGTCGGCCGCCAGCCGTAAATTCCTTCGGAACTCGCAAGGCGCTGAAGAATTCCGAAAAATGCCATGATCCCGCCGAAAATGACGATGACCGGAACAATCTTCCGCAACCGTTGCGGACTATTGATAAAAACAAACACAGCAGCAAAAAAGACTGCGTAAATAATCAGTTGAACGACCATCAGGCGCGTTGCATATGGATTTATCGAAAGCGAACTAACGGCCGGAATAGAGAGCATCCCGCCGGCAACGTCTGCGTTGCGAAGAGGTAAAAGCTGCACCAAACCGATCAAGATCAATCCAAACAGGGGAATCTGCAAAATACTCGTACTGATTCGCAATTCTTTATTGAACCACGCATCCGCCAGCCAAAAGACCGTGATAAGTCCTGTAAAGATTGAAATAAAACCAAACGCCCAAGGCTCGACTGCGCCGTAGGCCAAGACCGAAAAAATCAAGATAACGCACAGCAAAATGAAGACCGCTCCGTCCAGCCGCGAAGATCTTCCGGACACGTTTGATTCTTCAACCAACTCTGCCGCACGCAAATTTTCGAGTTCTACTTGCTCCTTTTGCATTTAATTCTGAGTTTCAAACTCTGAGTTCCAAGTTCCGGGTTAAAACAATCCGGAGTTTGAAACCTGGAACTTGGAACTAATTGGTCAAACTAAAATCGTCAAACCACAATTTCCCGGAAATCGGACAAAGCGTGGCAGTACACGCGACGCGGACAAGACGAATCGTGACGGCTTCCGCCCCATCAGGCACCACGAATTCGGTTTTCAAACTCGTCCAATCCGCACCGTCGGCAATCGGTGCGGTCGCCGTCAAGACATTGCCGCTCGTCAAATCAACGATTTCCCATTTGACGGTCGTCCCGGTTTTTAATTCCGCTTTATAAAAAGTCTCAAATACATATTTTTTATTCGATTCAACCGCGATTGATTGTGTGATAGCGCGAAATGCTTTTCCTTCGGGTGTATTAAAGATCAACTTCAAACTAATGTCTCCGCCGTGTTTTTGGGTGTTGTCAACACCGATCTGCGGCTCGACACCTTCGGCGATCTGCCATTCAAAAACGCCCGGATTTTTCGGATTGTCGGCTTCAAACCCACCGTTCGTGATCTTTCCGAGCGCAAACTTTTTCTCTTCCGATTCGGCTATCTGTGAAAATATCTGAAGCGCCGAACGATATTTTTTCGCCTCGATCATCTTTTGATAGATTTCATCGCCATTTGCTTTGAAATCGGTCTTTCGCACCTCGACGGGTAAGCTTTCCCAAACTTCCAGAGCATCGTCAAAGCGTTTTTCTTTCGCTAAAAGACTCGCCAATGCCGCTTTCAGATTGATTGAATCACCGACGTATTTCTTTATCTGTGCGGCGTCGCCTTGAAAAAGTTGCCACGCCCCGGAAATCGCCGGATTTGCAAACTTTTGGTCGCCTTCTGCCGCTTTCCGAATTTGAATAAAAGCTTCGTCCGATTTTCCCTCCCGCAAAAGAAAATTGCCGAGCGTCCATTGCATCTGTGAATAATTGGGGGCAAGTTGCAAAGACTTTCGCAAAGCGGCTTCCGCGCTCAGCATATCCCCGTTTCGTTCACGCGCTTTGCCGAGTTCGTACCACAAACGAAAATCATACGGCGAAAGCGCGACTGACTTTTCATACTCTGCCAAAGAAATTGGCAAATCATCAGGCAAAAAAGTTCTTTCGTGCAAAACGGCTGAAGAAAAATGAGTTTGAGGATCGCTTGGAGCCATATCAACTGACAAAACTGCGATCTCTTTGTATATTGCCCCTGACGAAATCGTATTGGCAAAAAACCATTTGGCGAAAACATACGCGCTAATGACACAAATGACCGCCAGAATCGGAACAATTAACCGCAGCGCGGTTGTATTAAGTTTGATTGATTTGGTCGCCATAAAATCAGTTGCAGTAGGCAGTAGCAGTCAGCAGTTTCCCAACTAAAAAGTATCATTATAAATCAAACCTGCCAACTGCTACTGCCTACTGCCTACTCAAAATCAACGGGTTCGATCTTTATCAGAGCGCGTTTGAGCGCGACGTTTGCTTCATCGCAAATAATTCTGACCTCTCTTAACCGCTCTGGCGAAATATTTCGAAAGGAAAGTAAAATTTCCTGCACATCGTTTTGACGGCAGATTGAGTCAAGCGCACCGTTTCCGCCGTACACCTTTAATCCGTGAATCACTTTGTCTTTTTTTGTCGGGTCGTCATCAACAAATCCGATCGGGTTATATTCCCATTCGGGATTGTTTTTAAGTTCGCGCAAAACCATCTCGCCGCCGTCGCCCGCGCCGTAAATCAAAACATTGCGGCCGTCGCCCACGTTTTGATTAGGTAAAAGATGGCGAAAAAGGCGAAATGCCATCCGGCTTGCCGAAATTGCCGAAAACAATATCAATCCGTCAAGAATAAAGACCGCCCGCGAAAAATTCTGAAAACGATAAAAAAGCAAAACTGCCAGAACACTCAGAACTGAACCGATCGCCACACCCTTGAAAAACGTCACGAAATCGCGAATGCTCGTATATCGCCAGATTCCGCGATAGACTCCGGCGAAAAGAAACGCGAATAGTTTAAGGACGATCAAAAGCGGCAAGGACTGAATAAAAAGTTCCCAGTTTTGGGTGTTTTCAAATGAGCCGAACAGCAAAACATACGCGGCGTAATACGAAAGCGTGATCAGAATCGCGTCCAACATCACTTCAAAAATACGTCGCTTATGCGAAATATTCAGCAAGAACCCGAATGCGGCATTGTTCTGCAAAGCGAGTTCTTCTTCCTGTTCCTTATAAACCTTGACCTTCGCCAGATAAACTCCGACAATTGTCAAAGCAATCGTAAAAACTGCGATCACCGCAAGGCTTTGCGTCGTGTCGAGTTCACGCAAAAAAAGCGCGATCGCGCCGGCCAGGATCGCAAAACCATAAAGCATCAGCACGGCACTGCGTTCCGAAAGTCCGAGCGCGACAAGACGGTGCGAAGTATGGTCGCGTCCGCCTTCCGATGCCTTTCTGCCCCAGAGTTTTCTCAAAATAGTGACGAATGTCGTATCGAAGATCGGTACAAAAAGAATCAGTGCGGGAACTGCCAGAATGGTCATCACGCCGCGTGAACGACCGCCAACCTGATTCATTAAAACCGAACCGGCGAGCAGGAATCCGACAAACATCGAACCGCAGTCGCCCATAAATATCGAAGCCGGATTAAAGTTGAAAACAAGGAATCCGACCAACGCACCGATAAATGCGATGACAAACAACAATTCGTTCGTCTGACCGTCAACCGCAAACGCGACTGCCAGCGAAGTCGCCGCAATTGCGGAAATTCCCGCCGCGAGCCCGTCCATATTGTCGAGGAGGTTGATCGCATTGGTAATTCCGATCAGCCATACGACCGTCAGCCAAATATCCAAAATTTCGTAACCCGTCCACGGCAATGTTAACTTGAAGCCAACCAGAACCGTCGCGCCGATCAGTTGTCCGACGAGCTTTTGATACGGTTTGATGTTAAAGATGTCGTCAAGCAGACCGACCAGGAAAAGAAAGGAACTGCCGCCTAATATAACAAGAGATTCGCGGGTGTAAGGAATAAATAAAAGATAGACCAGAACGGTCGTTAAAAAAATTGCCGCGCCGCCCATCATCGCTGTCGGTTTTTTATGCCAGCGGTCGGCTTTCGGTTTGGCAACAAAACCATAACGCCGCGCCGCGCCGCGCACAATATAGGTCGAAACGATTGCCAGCACAAAACTGATGGCAGCAACCCAGACCGGATTCGTAAAAATACTCAACATAGAGGTATTGCGGAAGAACATTTTTCTCATCTTACCGCAATTAAAATCTGTTCTGAGGAATATTACAAAATAGATTTGCCTCAAAATCAAACAGATATTTATTATTTTTGATTTTAATCGCGGTAAAGATTTTTTATATCTTTGATCAAACGTTCTTTACTATAATTATTTTTAACAAATTCTTTTCCGTTTGTGCCGAGCGTTTTTCTTAGTTCTTCGTCTTTCGCCAGATATATCAGGCCGTTGAAAAGCGCGTCCGAATCATTGGAAGCGACGCTAATTCCGTGCTCGCAAATCTTAAAACCCTCTTTTTCCTCAACGGTTTTGCCAATTAAATCAACCACGCCGCCAACTGCCGTTGAAATAACCGCTTTGCCGTTGGCCATCGCTTCGATCAACGAAAGCGGTGTGCCTTCGTTCAGCGAAGTCAAAGCAACAATATCGAGTCCGCTGTAAAAAAGATCCGAATCGTTGCGGTTTCCGAGAAACAAAACAATATCTCTGATTCCCAGTTTGTCAACTTCCGTTTCCAGACCGGCGCGCAGATTTCCGTCACCGACAATCATAAATTTCAGTTTCGGGTCACCTGAATCTTTTCGCTCTTTGTAAATCTTTGCAGCTTCAAGAAGCAGCGGAATATTTTTAATTTCCGTCAGGCGACCGACAAAGCCGACCAGAATTTCGTTTTCCCCGGTGCCAACCTCTTCACGCAAAAGATGCTTTTTCGATTCGGCATTTTCAAACGGCTGAAGATCAATTCCAAGCTCCGCCTTGGTAGCACCGATCTTGGTGCCAGGTTGCACCTGCTTG
>JANLTD010001043.1:0-1799 GCA_031362765.1 Acidobacteriota bacterium
TTTTTCTAAAACTGTCCCTTGAGCAGATGTTTCTTGACCTTTGGTAGTCTTTACGCCAAAATAGTGAAACTTAATAATTCACAATCCATTTAACAGGAGGCTGCGATGGCTGGCTTAGTAGTTAATAACACGGAAAAGGTAATTCGTGAAAACGGTCCTAATATTGTCAGAAGTCAATACTGGGAAGCTAATGTGCCGAAAGGGCAAACCCCGGACTGGAAAGACCGGCTTCAATCCGCCGCCGGTCCCCACAAGTCAGGCGGTGATCCGCACATTGCCGGCCGGGCATTGGATATTATTTTGTTTGCCGACAAAACCAATGAGCGGCTTGTCGCGGAACGAATCGTCAGTGCATTTCTTAATTTGCGCGAACAGATGAAATGGATTTCCGTCATCTATAACGGGTCGGAATGGAATAAGTTCGGAGGCAAAATGCCGCGCGGCGGAGACGCGATCAATCGCCACGTAACGCATATTCATATTGAGTGGGATTCAGCCGACATCAACCTGACCGGATTTGAGGATGCGCTCGCCGCCGAGCTTGTAAATATACCTGATGCTTATGAGTAAACCTGAATCATCATGATTCGCGGAATCAGCACCACGCGCGAATCATGGTAACTCAGGTTAGCTCACCTTTCGCTTTGTTTTGATTCGTGCTGAATTGAATCTTTTATAGACACAATTAAAATATCTCTGTTATATTAGCAAAATGAAAAGATGTCCGGTTTGTAAGCGCACTTTCGATGACACCTTAACATTTTGTCTGGTTGACGGGACGGTTTTATCTCCGCCGTTTAACGCGCAGAAAACTTCCGAATCCGTTGAGCAAGGATTTCCCACAGAAGTCTTGGAAGTTTCGCCGACTCAAATTGCGGAGTCTTCAGTTGTGACAAAGTTTTTAGAATCTGACACTGCTCTGCAAACAAAACCAATTCAAAATTCACCGGGCAAATTCAGCACCAAAATTTTTATAGTTTTTGGTGGTCTGGCGGTTATTGCAATAATTATTCTGTTAGCGTTAAATTTGATTAATCGGCAACCGCAAGAGACCGCTGCGGTTAAAACAACTGATCCAAGTCCAACCTCAAACACGCAAGAAACGCTGCCTTCTCAACCCGCGAAAACTCCGTTTAAGATTGACAAGGAAAGAGCCTTGAGTATCATGACCAATTTTAAGATCGGAATTTATTATTGGGATAAAGATGAGTTTAAGGCTCGCAAAGCTGTAGAAATGAAAGAGACTTTGACTAAATACGGTTTTAAGAACATTACAGTTTATCCCAAAGAGGAATCGTTTTTCGGGAAAATCGGTCAAACCTACAGTGACGAAGTGCGTTATGAAGAAGGTCTTGAGGACGAGCAAGCAGAAAGTTTGAAGAATATTCTTAACGAACTTTATCCGAGGAACAAATTCGAAAAACAATCTGTCAGCAACAAAACGGAGAATTTTATCTCAATTATTTTAGGCGAGGAACCCAAAAATTGATAAAAATGGTGATTGTTTAGGTCTTTCGTCTTTGGTTTTTGGAAGAAATTGTCGAATTGGCGATGAAATTCTCGCTACGCTCGCATACTTTACGGAAATTTTGATCGAAAATCAACGGGTTTCCATTGAAAAAGCCAAAAAACAAAAACCAAAAGCCAAAGACCTAATCAGTTACAGTAATGCGTCAGTAAAAAGTTGTAGCTGATTAAGACTGGAGCGCAAGCGTCTCGCTTGCCCCGTTCGCGCGAAGCAAGAACGGGAAACGCTCACATAGAAATCAAGTTGAATATCAATCGAACGTTTTCGCGCC
>JANLTD010001102.1:0-2339 GCA_031362765.1 Acidobacteriota bacterium
AAGGCCGCCAAGACGGCCGTCAAACTCATCAAACGCGGCTACGATACAGAGGAAATCATCAAGCGGTTTCGCTACGAGCGACAGATCTTGGCAACGCTCGAACATCCTTTTATTACGCGTTTAATTGACGGCGGCGCGACCGCTGACGGTTTGCCGTATCTCGTGATGGATTACGTCGAAGGCTTGCCGCTCACGAAGTATTGCAACGAGAAGCTGCTTTCGATAAATGAACGGCTCGAATTATTCCTGCAAATCTGTTCCGCCGTTCAATACGCGCATCGAAATTTGATAATTCACCGCGATTTGAAACCTTCAAACATATTGGTAACAACTGACGGAACGCCGAAACTGCTTGATTTCGGTATCGCCAAACTGACCGCGATTGATTCTGCTGCGCAAACTCTGGATAAAACTTTAACGGCTTTTCAAGCGATGACCCCCGAATACGCTTCGCCCGAACAGATCAGCGGCGAAGTCGTGACAACTGCCACCGATATTTACAGTTTGGGAGTAATCTTATATGAACTTCTGACCGGATATCGCCCGTTTTATTTCAAATCAAAAAGCGCCGACGAGATTTCGCGCATTATCACCGATACTGCGCCGACCAAGCCGAGTTCCGTCTGCCGGAGTCAGGGGTTTAATGTTTCAATCCGAAATCCGAAATCCGAAATCCGAAATCTGCAGGGAGATTTGGACAATATAATCCTGATGGCAATGCGGAAAGAACCCCTGCGCCGCTATTCGTCCGTGGAACAATTTGCCGAAGATATTCGCCGTTATTTGAATGGTTTGCCGGTCATTGCGCAGGAAGATACTTTTGCGTATCGCGCCGAAAAATTCATCAAACGCAACAAAGCCGGAGTTGCGGCCGGCGCGGGAATCGCAATTTCTCTGATCGCCGGGTTGTTTGCCACCGCCCGTCAAGCCAAGATCGCCGCCCACCAACGCGACAAAGCACGTCAGGAAGCGCGAAAAGCCGAAAAAATCAATCAATTCCTGCAAAAAATGCTTGCCTCCGCCGACCCGCGCACCGGAAGCAAAGATGCAAAAGTAATCGAAGTTTTAAGCATCGCTGCCGAGAGCATTGAGGCAGATTTTGCGAATCAACCGGAAATTGTCGCTGATCTGCAAACGACGGTCGGACTTACCTATTTGAGCCTCGGACAACTCGATTCAGCCGAAAAATTCTTAAAAAATGCGCTTGATATTCGCCTTGAATTATTCCTGCGCCGCAGCATCGAGGTCGCGCTAAGTCTGCAAAATTACGGGAAATTACTGCAGGCCAAGGGCGACCTTAAATCTGCCGAGCCGCTTTTTATCGAAGCGCTTGACACGCTGCGGCGTCTAAAAGGAAGCCGAAATCTGGAGGTTGCCGAAGTGCTCGACAATCTTGGCTATCTCGTCACGATCAAAGGCGAAAACGAGCGAGCCTTGCGGTTGCACACAGAAGAGGTCGAAATTCGCCGCGTTCTTTTGGGCGAAAATCATGTTGACGTCGCAAAAGGTTTTGAAAAGTTAGGCAGTGTGATGTCTATGATGGACGACCGCGAGAGTTCGGAACCAATTCTCCGCAAATCCTTGAAAATATTTCAAAATGTTTATGGAAGAGAACATCCCGACATTGCCTTGTCAATGACAAGTTTAGCCGGATCGATTTATCGGAAATACCCCGAAGAATCTGAACAACTATGCCGCAAATCTTTGGCGATGCGCCGCAAACTTTTGGGCGAAGATCATCCGGACGTGGCCTGGTCGCTCTATAATTTGGCGTATGTTTTGATTAACCGCGACAAATTCGCCGAAGCCGCACAAAATGTGCTCGAAGCGTTAGCAAAACGCGGCGCAAATCTGCCGGATGAACATCCCGTTGTCGCCAGTTGCTTTCTGCTTTTGGGGCGCAGTTTATTGGGGCAAGGCGAATTTGTGCAAGCAAGATCGGCGTTTGAAGAATGTCTTGCGCTGCGCTTTCGAACCTTGCCCGGAGGCCATTGGCTGCTCGCCACAACGCGCAGTTTCCTGGGCGAAAGCCTGATTTATCTCGACGAAACAGAGCGCGGCAAACAAATGATGCTCGATAATTATGAAATTCTCAAAGAAAAACTCGGCAAAGACCACGAACAAACCCGGCAGTCTTTTGAAAGATTGCAGAAATTTTGCGGATAATTAAAATAAGTAATGCCTCAGTAAAAAGTTAGGAATTCATATTTCAACTAGTGCGGGCGCAGAGCAACCCTTCCAAACCTCAAATTTGCTGTAAATTGATCGTTATTCTTTCATCTTTTCTCAAAATAAAGATAAAAAAGACCTGATAAAACCAATTTCAGGTCTGGAAGGGT
>JANLTD010000765.1:0-1724 GCA_031362765.1 Acidobacteriota bacterium
AAAACCATATAACCGAAATCACTCAATCTTTCCCTTAATTCTTCCAAACTGCCCAAATCTCCGCCCCAACCGTGAACAAGCACAATGCAAGAACCTTCGCCGCTTTTTGTGAAATGAAAGTTCTCCATAATTTATTGAGAATCGTTGTTAAAGAGAATAATAAACAGATGGCTGACAAAAGTTAAATGTTCTCGCGGCGTCTAACGCGATCGTTCTGAATAAATATTCGGACAAACCGCAAAAATTGGCGGCCTGGGCAATCGTTTCGCATCCTGAAGCCTCGCCGATGCGTCAAAACGCGAAGTTAAAAGGCGCGGCTTCTTAGCTTTAGGACGTAGAGGACAAAAGGCAAAAGGTAAAAGGTAAAACTTAGGAATGTCTTACTTAATGATTCAATCACAAGTAAGACATTTATTTTTGTTTTTGCCTTTTACCTTTAATTTTTGGTGAGTCGTGCTGGGCTCGAACCAGCGACCCGAAGATTACATACCACTCCGGCTTTCGCCGACCGCTTAAACATCAAGCGTTGTAGTCTGGACTATCTCATCACCCACAGCGGTATCTGTTTGGGTGTGCGGCGTATAGTCTCTGAGGGCTCTCTCGAATAAAAAACATTCTAAGGTTGCCTGCTGATTGCCCAATTTTCAAGATTTTTACGCTTTGAACGTACTTGAAACTCTAAGGGGTTTCCAGCATACAGCCGCATTTTCATTTCATTGTTTCCAATGAACGCTCCTATTTCAATGAACAAGAGTCTTCTGCTCTGCCAACTGAGCTAACGACCCAAAAAAGTGAACGAGATGGATTATAACAACAAAAAAACAAATACCAAAAGCGATTTTGGCAAAAAATACAAGTTTTTTGCGTTCCTTGTTTTGCAAAAGCTGTTCTTATAGGGAAAATAGAATCTGAATGAAAGAATGCGCTGAATGTAAACTTTGTTATCCTGACGATGTCATCATTTGTCCTAACGACCAAAAGCCGACCCGGCACGTCTTGCCGGGCACACAGCTTTTGGCGAATCGTTACTTTCTTGAAAGACAGATCGGCAAAGGAGCGATGGGGCAAGTCTATCTTGCCAAGGATAAAAAATTTTCCGCTCGAAAGGTTGCCGTCAAAACAGTTCGGCAAGATTTGCTGAGCAGCGAAGATTTACAGGAAGGTGAGGCAATCGCGCGATTCAGTCGCGAAGCTGAATCAGCGGCTTCGATCCAGCACCCTAATACGGTCAGCGTGACAGATTTCGGAGAAACTCCCGAAGGCGTGTTTTATCTTGTGATGGAATTTGTCGAAGGCGAAACTCTTCATCGTTTGCTACGGCGCGAGGGAACACTTTCCGTTAAACGATCGGTCAAACTTCTCCGACAAATTGCCGACGGGGTTGAAGCGGCTCACGATGCCGGAATTCTTCATCGCGACTTAAAACCTGCCAATATCTTTTTAATGTCGAAGGGCAAAACGCAGGATGACGGTTTTATAAAAGTAGGTGATTTTGGTTTGGCCAAGCTGGTACATGGGGCGGCCGGCGATCTTGATTCAAAATCCGGTCCGGCATCGCGCGGGATCATCGGGACGCCGGAATTTATGGCTCCCGAACAGATGCAGCCCGAATTAGGCGTTGATGGTCGCGCTGATCTCTATGCGCTTGGCACAATTGCTTATCTGATGCTTGGCGGAAGAGCTCCGTTTTCAGGCGATCTGATGCAGCTCGTGATGCAAAAAAT
>JANLTD010001207.1:0-4301 GCA_031362765.1 Acidobacteriota bacterium
CGTTATTTTTCAAAATTACGGGCGTTCCATCGGTTTGCGAGATAACAATATCAGTATCGCCATCGTTGTCCAAATCACCGCAGGCCATTCCGCGGGCCGCAAAATCCTTTTGAAAAGCATCGCCTGCGGCAAATGAAATATTCTGAAACCCTTTTTCACTGTTCCGCATCAAAAGCGGCGTTTGTTTGTATTTCAAAAACGCGGTCGTTTTCTCGATGGTCGGTAACACGTGGCTTTGCGCGACCAATAGATCACGCCTGCCGTCATTGTCGGCATCGATCCATTTAATTCCCCAGCCCGCGCCGAGAATCGTAATTTGCGACAAACCCGAAGATTGCGTCACATAGTCAAAGACCCAATCGCCCATATTTCGATAAAGCGGATATGTTTCGTTTGAAAGCGCCGTGATGACAACATCTTGCCGCCCATCCAAATCGTAATCGGCAACATCAATCCCCATTCCGGCAAACCTTCGACCGCGTTCATCGAAAGCAACTCCGGCGGGCAAAGCTAATTCTTCAAAGGTTCCGTCGCCCTTGTTTCGGAAAAGTTGTTGTTCGATGTTGTCGTTGGCAACAAAGATATCCGGCCAGCCGTCGTCGTCAAAATCGGCAAACGCGACGCCCAATCCTTTGCCTTTTGACAAACCGATCTTTGATCTTTCGCTCGCATCTTCAAAGCTTCCGTCGGCTTTTTGATGGAGTAAAATATTGGTCGAAGGTTTAAAATTGTCGGGATGGCAATAAGCCCGATAGCCGGGACGCGTGTCGCCGCAAAAGATTTTGCCGAGTTCAAAATCCCAATTTACATACCGTGCAATAAAAATATCGAGCCTTCCGTCCTTGTCGTAATCAAAAAACCCGACCGAAGTTGCCCAACCTTCAACGTCGGTATTTGTTTTTTTCGTCACGTCCGCAAAAGTCCCGTTGCCGATATTTCGGTAAAGCGTTGCGCCGCCGTATTTTGTCACGTATAGATCGGCAAAACCGTCGCGGTCGTAGTCGCCAACCGCGACGCCGAATGAATAACCTTCGCCTTTCACACCGGCTTTTTCCGTCACATCTTCAAAATTGCCATCAGTTCTTTGATGATACAAACGATTCCAATATTTCGGGTCATTTTTTTCGGGCTGCTTGTTTTTGGGCATATTTTCCAAAATTTCGGCACCGTTCGTAAAAAAAATGTCGAGCCGCCCGTCATTGTCATAATCAATCAGGGCAACGCCCGCGCCCATCGTTTCGGGAAGATATTTAACGGAAGTAACTGATGCGGCGTGTTTGAAATTGATGCCCGAAACTGCGGAAATATCTGTAAAAGTTACAGGTGAAGGAAATTGCGGCGCAGTCGTCGTTGGACGCGGAATGTCGAGCGAGCTGTAAGATTTGCCCGTCGTGACAGGCGACGGCGAAGGCGTTTGTCCCTGTGCGAAAAAAGAGAAAAGGCAAAGGGCAAAAATGATTTTTGAGAAACGATAAAGCATCTTCTTTTTGATTAAATACTCCTCCACAAACAAGCATCTGCAAACATATTCAGATGCTTGACAATAGTTGTGGCAATAATAACCTTTTCGCTCAATTCTTGTTCTAAAATAAAGGCTTGGTCAGACAAAATCATATCACCGTCAAGTGACAAATCAGGTGCGGTCGGTTTTCCTTTTTGTCTGGAAATTGCCCAAAACTCAGCGGGTTTCAGCATTGCTTCAGTCGTAATCGGCAAATAGTTAAGCGAGTTTTTCAGTCCGTCCAACCGCGTCAACCCACCAATTTTATTAGCTCTAATAAGTTCCCGACGAATTTCGTAATCACAGATTTCAGGAAGAAAAATCGCGTCGCCATCAGCAAGTTTGGTTTTCAACCGAGCCGTGCAAGCAAAACTTTCGGGCGAGGCTTTCGGATTGCTTACAATTCCAATAATGCCGGTATCAAGAGCGATAATCATTTGAAGAGTTTGCAATCAGATAAGCGGTCTTCGTCCAACACTTTTTTCAGATACTCGAAAGTTTCTTTTTGCTCTTTTTCGTCCGTCTCAAGCCACGAATCAAGCAGGTTGATGGCTGAATTATTCTTCGCCGCTAAGTTTGCGGCTTGTGTTTGTTTTTCTTTTTTTGCTGAATTTTGCCTTGTCATAAAAACAGTATAACTTTGTTTTATTCGCCCACCAATAAAATTTTTACGGCTTTCACGAAATCTCTTTCGCAGTATCGTCAATCTCGATAAGCAAACGATTTGTTACGGAATCAACTTCGATGTTTTCTACTAATTTTCTAGCAACCCGCATTTCAGGTGCACGTTTGGCGAATCCTAACGCTTCAATTTAACGAATTTTTTGAACTTGAAAATCTCGGACGCGGCTTAGACGCAAAAAATGTTTTTTATGTTTGACGCTAATTTCGCGTTGGGCAGATTTTAGTTCGTCGTAACAGCGAAACAAAACCAAAAAAACTGCGAAACATAGAAACGGAAGGCGAAAATGCCGCCTTCCAAAATTAATTGAAATCGAATTCAAAAAGTTTTCTGGCCTTTTTACAACCCGCGCACATATTTGACGAGACTTGTAATTTGCGCCTTCGTCAGTCTTTTTCCAAACGCCGGCATTTTGTCGTCGCCGCTTGTTATTACCTTAGTCAATCTTTTAGTGCTCCGATTACGCAATCTACCGCCTGAAATTTTGGGCGTTTCGTTGAGCCTTCCCTGTTCGGTTTGACTTTCGCCATCGGCGCCGTGGCATCTTGCGCAGTTGTTAAGGTACAAGGTGCGCGGCGACTCCAAAATAACAAAATTTGTTTCGACCGAGTTTGATTTCGCGGCTTCCGAACTAAATGTCCAGGAAAGCCCGCATATCAATAGAAAGGTAAAGACACAAATCAATTTAATACTTAATTTCATAATTTACTGTAAAAGTGCTAAATACTCCGTTTTCTGCTGATTCGTTTGAAACGGCGTTAAATCGTGGGTATGAAAAGGTAAAGATTCATTTCCGATGTTCCAGTTTGCCTGCAAAAAATTACTGGCCAACGAAGTAACCTGCGGATCGTCTTTCAAATCCTTGAAAATTGCCGCTTCGCGTTTCGCATCATCACGCATTCCGAGTTTTTGGTAAATGATCATTAGATTGTAATGCGAGGAGACGTCTTCGGGATCAATCGCCAAGATCTGGTTGTAATAATTCTTGGCAATTTCGAGTTGCGCATTTCGCTGCTCTTTCGGAACGCTGTCGCTTTTGATCTTCGCCAGTTCGCCAAGCTGCTGCAGAGTGATCCGATCACGCGGATATTTTTCCAAAACCTTTTTATAATTGGCTTCGGCTTCCGCCAGACGGCTTTGGACACGGTCAATCCGACCCGATTGGAAAACTGCACGCAAATTTTGGCTATCCAGTTCCAATGCTTTATTGATCAGTTTTTCGGCTTCCTTCCAACCGCCCATTTCCATCAGAGCCAGCGATTTATTGGTAAAGGCAAACGCTTTATAATCTTTCACATCAAAATCAATCACTTCATCAAAAGCATCTGCCGCCTGCGGAAATTGACGTTGGTCGAGCAACGCGATTCCATAATTATTCCAACGCCGCCAATCAGGCATGGCTTTCGGATCAACCGGTTGTGATTTATTTTCCGTTCCGACAAAAAGAATGCGTTCTGATTTTGCCATCATAACGATCGGATAATCCTTTGATTTACCGAGCGAATAATCGCTGAAAACCCTTGTAAAGCGGCGGTATTGCAGTTTCGCCGAAAGCTTTATTTGTCCGCCGATATTTGCCGGAATAGTAAATTTATAACGCGCCAGATCAGAGCGTCCCGAAGGAATTGCAAGATTCTGTGCGACGACTTTTGTTTTCCAGATGTGATGCAAATCGTTGAACGAGCCGTCTTCTTTGACGAGATAGCTTTTGTAATTGTGCGCCGAATCATCCAGATAACCATTCGGTTTCAGAAAGCCGGAGCGATAGACTGCTTTGCCCTTCTCATCCGTCGCGCTAAATTCGATCCACGCTTCATAAAAATCTCGTAGTTCGGGCGGAAATGAATGTCCAATATTTTTGTTCGTAATGACAACATCAACCGTCAACGCATCTCCGGCATTGATCGTGAAATTACTTTTATTCAAAGGCGCAATCACATCCTTGACGGTTTCTGTATTCCCGTCACCATTGCGCGAAGCTTTTTTGCGCAGCGCGAAAATATCAATTCCCATCGCATCGTTTTCAAGGAATTTTTTCGTCAGTTCAAGCTGATCCGCCCATTTGTAAAAGTACGGAATCGCTGTATTCGCCGAAGCCCAGTTATGACTGGCAAGCTT
>JANLTD010001219.1:0-3040 GCA_031362765.1 Acidobacteriota bacterium
TCACGATATTGCATTCCGGCGCGGCCTTCGCTCCACGAACTGTCGCCTTCAAGTGTCGTCAAAACAAATTCTTCCGTGATTGCGGGAATTTCGATCGGCGATTCGGCATCAATAAAAATCAGACGAACGGCGTCGGGCGAAAGAATCTCACGCGGAGCATCAACCGGAAAAGCCGAAAAATCGCCAAGCAGACGCAAGCTTATCGGCGTTGGCAAAACTTCTTTCGATTCTTCGAACCGCAAAGTTACTCCATAACCCGAAATAACCGCCGTCACGGGCGCGTCAGCCGGAAAGATCATATCGACGCGAAAACCGAGCCGTTCGATAAAAAATTCGAGCGTTCGGTTAAGATTCGCGCACGGCAAAACCATCTGTGCTGAGCGGATTCGGTCTTTCATTAAATTTATAGCGAAGCAATTTTGGTTGCCGCTTCGTCGCGCGAAAGCGTTTCCTCTTCGCCGGTTTGCAGGTTTTTAACCTTTACTTTGCTTTCGGCAATTTCTTCATCACGCATGATAACTGCCGTTTTGATGCCGATTGAATCAGCATATTTGAATTGTTTGCCGAGTTTGTCCGCTTCCGGGTAAACGAGGACGCGCAAGCCTGTTTGCCGCAATTCATTCGCAAGTCTTAAAGATTCGCCGACCGATTCTTCGTTCCAGATCGTCACCAACACATCCGCCGAATTGCTTTCAAGTTCGGGCGGAAACATTCCGCGTTCGTTCATCACGACGATAATTCTTTCCAAACCCAAACTAAAACCGCACGCGGGAATCTGTTCCTTGCCGAACATTCCGATCAAACCGTCATAACGCCCGCCGCCGCCGAGACTTAATTTAAAATCGCCCTCGTCAACGCCAATTTCCATAATCGCGCCGGTATAATAAGATAGTCCTCGCGCAAGCGTCGGGAAAATATCAATTCTTCCGACAGCTTTGGTGTTTTGAGCTAAATTTAAAATTGTTCTTAAAGCTTTAATTCCTAGTTTTCCTGAATCACTTTCGCCAACAAAATCACTTAAACTTTCGAGAGTCGCTTTATTAAGCGAATCCTTACTACGGATTCTATTTGTAACTTTATCGTTTGAAGTATCAACTCCTTCTCCAACCGTGTTACCAGCATTAATAAGAATATCAATAAATTTTTCAGAGGATTTAATTGACTCATCCGTGAATCCTCGCTCCGTAAGTTCCCGTAAAACTCCGTCTTTACCAATTTTGTCGAGTTTATCAAGAGCAACGAGCGCATCTGTTTGTTTTTGCGGTTCAATTCCGCAAGTGTCTAAAATTCCGCGCAATATTTCTCTGTGATTTAACAAAATAGAAAAGTTTTCAAATCCTAATCTTTCCAAAATCTCGCTAAAAACCGAAATCAATTCCGCTTCGACGATCATCGAATTTGAACCAATCGCGTCAACATCGCATTGGTAAAATTCGCGAAAACGTCCACGCGCCGGGCGATCGGCGCGCCAGACGGGTTGAATTTGATAGCGTTTGAAAAAACGCGGCAGTTCATTGCGGTAATTCGCGACGACACGCGCCAAGGGAACGGTCAGATCGTAGCGCAGCGCGAGGTCTGCCAAACCTTTTTCGCCGCTTGAAATGTCAAGTTTTTCGCCGCGTTTGAGGATCTTGAACATCAGCTGATTGCCTTCTTCTCCGTATTTCCCGGTCAGGGTTTCGAGGTTTTCGACCGCCGGCGTTTCAAGCGGTTCAAAGCCGTAGGATTCGTAAACTTCCTTGATGATATTGATAACGTAGTTGCGTTTTCGAATATCGGCGGGCAGAAAATCGCGCATTCCGCGTGCGGGTTTAGAATCGTTTGTGATCCTCGCCTTTCCGGTTATCTCGCCTTGTCGTGTTTCATTTGTGTTTGCCATAAAATTAAAAATTCAAACGTTCTTTCGCGTGGCCAAACGTTTCTTTAGTGCAGTTTTCGCAAAAATATCCTTCGGATGATCGTGAAAAACCATATTCGCCTAAAATTAGCAACGCGTTGCAGGATGTACAATAAGTTGGTTCAAATTCAGGCGGATTTTGGAGTTTAACGAAATTATATTCATTTGTTGCATAATGGACATACATTTCGGGGTATCCATCTTGCGGCATTTTTGACAATCTTGCCAAATCCCCGCGTGTTTTTCCTGGTAATGCGTGCTACAAATAGTATATCTATCGTGATTTCGGCTGCAACAGTTGCGTGCAAACGAAAACAATTGATAATCCGCCCAATCATCACATATCCAATTATCGCAACATTCTGTTTTTGTCAACGGTTTCGTCGATTGACCGCACAAACCGCATCTCGGTTTTGCTTTCAAAGCCTTTAATTGTCGTCTTTTAAATTTACTCATTCTCGTGGATATAAATTTCCGATAGTTTAATGTAATTTTGCCAAAAATGCTGTAAATTCTCGATTTCTTCGTCGCTCAATTCCCTGATAACCCGCGCCGGACTTCCCAAAACAAAAGATCTTGGCGGAATGACGGTGTTCGGTGTCACCAGACTGCCGGCCGCGATGAGCGAATTTTTGCCGATTCGGGCTCCGTCAAGGATGATCGCACCAATGCCGATCAGGCTTCCCCGTTCGATATAACAGCCGTGAATGGTCGCGCGGTGTCCGACCGTCACTTCCGCTTCGATGATCGTCGGAAATTCCGCGCCGCGCGAAACGTGGATGATCGTGCCGTCCTGAATGTTCGTATCCGCGCCGATGCGGATGTGATTGACATCGCCGCGCAGCACGCAGTGATACCAAACACTCGCCCGTTCGCCGATCTCAACGTCGCCGATGATCACGGCATTTTCAGCGACGAACGCGTCAGCGTGAATCTTCGGCGCAATGTTTTGAAACGATTTGATCATAAATTAATTGGCTTTCATTTCCTTGTAGATCACGCCGTTTTTCATCACAAAAACAGCCTGCTCCATCGTTTTGATGTTTTCAAGCGGATCGCCCGAAACCGCAACGATGTCGGCATATTTTCCGACCGTCAGCGAGCCGGAAATCGCCGCTGCATCCAGCAACCGGCAAGCAGCCC
>JANLTD010001224.1:0-14512 GCA_031362765.1 Acidobacteriota bacterium
CGTTAGAGACTCATCCAAAAAATGTAATCAGCAAATTTATGAAGCCGATGCTCTTTATAGATTGGGAAAACTCATTTCAACAATTAATGGTGATAAAGAAGGGTTGGCATATTTTCTTGAAGCGTTAGAGGTATTAAATAAAATTAAAAATGATGAAGAAACAGTAATTACATTAAAACTGGCGATAATAGAGAGTGTTGTTGAGGGTTATCATAGAACAGGGGAAAGAGGAAAAGCGATCAAACTTCTTGAAGAAGGTTTAGAAATAACTAAAGGGAAAAAACTAATTGACGAAGAAATTAATTTTTCTGCCCAGTTAGGGGTTTCTTATGGCATTCTTGGACAGAACGATCTGGCTATAAAAAATATCGATAGATCAATATTTCTTTGTCTTCAAATTCCTAATCAGCAATGCGAAGGCAACTTAAAAAACCAGCTAGGTTTAATACTTTATGGAATAAAAGGTAGAGAAACAGATTCCCTGAAGGTGTTTTTTGAAGCATTAGAAATAGCCAGAAATCAACAAGATATACAGGGACAAATGGCTATTTTAAGTAATATCGGAGGAACCTACCTTCGCCTTATTGGGGCTGAAAATGATGAAAATGAAAGATTGAAACTTATCAAAAAGGCTAAAACATATCTTCAAGAAAGTGTAGATTTGAGTCGTAAATACGGCGACATTTTTGAAGAATCCTATTCTCTAATGACATTGTGTAATTTAGAAGAAGGAATAGACCAGAGAAATTGTTCATTGAGAGTTTTAGCATTAAAGTATGCAGTTGGAATGCCACCGGAGTTCTCATTTACATTTGGTCATGTTGCGCTTCAAGAAACGGTTGCTGGAAATCTAAAATTAGCAAGTTTTATTTGGAAGTTAGGAATCAATTTTAGTCAACAACTTCGCCTTAACGTCGAGAATCTTGATGAATCAATAAAAAAGTCGTATTTGAATACAATTGTAGATCCTTACAGAATTTTAACCGAATTATTGTTTCTTCAAAATCGAAAAGCGGAAGCAATGCAGGTATTGAGTTTGTTCAAAGACGAAGAGATGTTCAAGTCTTTTAGACAAAATAGTAATGCTCCGATTGCAACACTCTCATTTACAAAACGTGAAGAAAATGCCAAAAGCAAATTTGAAGCTATCTTAAAAAGGATTGAGGTTTTAGGATCTCAAAGACAAATAATTTTTTCTGCAAAAGTTAAAGAACCATTGGGATCAAATAGTCCAGAAGAATTGGAGCTAAAAAAATACGATACGAAAATAGACCAGGAAATATTGAATTTAGAAAAATTATTTGATGACTTAGATGAAGATTTCAAAAATACTTCAAACGAATCAGATGCTCCGCCGCCAATTGCTGAAGTTAAGGTTTTACAAAAGGATTTGCAGAATATAAGTTTGGCTTCCAAAACAAACGTCGCCGCAATTTATACTTTGATGGGCGAGGAAAAATACTCAGTTTTGCTCGTCACGCCAGATAAGTTAATTTCACGTTCGTATCCAATCAAAAGAGATGATTTGCTCAAGAAAATTGAAAGTTTCCGCAAAGTTTTGCAGAGTCCGGCAACAGATCCGACGACTTTGGCGAGCGAGATGTATGACATCATTTTGAAACCCATCGCCAAAGACATCGAAGAAGCGAAGGTTGATACGCTGATGTGGTCGCTTGATGGAGCAATGCGGTATATCCCGGTGGCGGCTTTATATGATGCGGACCGCAAGGAGTATATCGTTCAACGCTATCGCAACACGCTCTTTACACCCGCCGCGAATGCCAGGTTGACGACAGGCAAAACGACCAGCGAACAATGGCAGGGCTTGGGCTTAGGCGTTTCCAAAGCCTCTCAAATCGAAAACCTTAACTTTGGCGAACTCAAAGGTGTTTTACCAGAAGTGCGCGGCGTTATCAAACAACTGACCGAAACAACCGGCATCTATCGCGGCAAACGCTTGGAAGACGCGGAGTTTACCGCCGATTCTTTTAAAACTGAACTCCAAAAGAAATATCAACTCATTCACGTTGCCAGCCATTTCTATTTCAATAGTAAGTCTCCAATTGAGTCTTTTTTGCTGTTAGGTAGTAATCAAAAATTTACCGTGTCGGATATGTTGGAAAAGCCGAGATTGTTTGAAGGTGTGGAACTGCTCACACTATCTGCATGCCAAACAGGCGTCGGCGGAACGGACGCGACAGGTAAAGAGTTTGAAGGATTCGCCGTTCTTGCCCAACGCGAAGGCGCAAAAGCGATTATGGCAACACTTTGGTCGGTTGCAGATGAAAGCACATCCAAAGCGATGCAGGATTTTTACAAAATCTACAATTCATCCTTTGCAATGAACAAAGCCGAGGCATTAAGGCAAGCACAGCTAAATCTGCTCAAAGAAACTGATAAATCAAGCAGTGCTAAAGAAATAACCAAGCGTGATGAGAAACGCTCAGAAGTAGTGAATTTAGATGGACGCGAAAAGCTATTTGTAGTTGATAAAAACAAGCCATTCGCCCATCCCTATTATTGGTCGCCATTTGTTTTGATCGGCAATTGGAGATGAATTATGTCGGAAAATGAAAAAAAAATAATGCGTCAAACGTCAACGGAAACTGAGGTCGGCGATCTTTTTCAAAAAGTGCGCGAGATTCTGGAAGCGGCGCATCTCCGCGTCGCACGAAGCGTCAACTCCGAAATGGTGCAAGCTTATTGGCATATCGGACAGGCGATTGTCGAACAAGAGCAACACGGAAAGAGGCGCGCCGATTATGGCGAAGGGCTGATTAAATCGCTTGCAAAGCGTTTGACCGATGAAGGTTTGAGAGGTTTTCAGAAGCGGAATTTGTGGCGTATGCGCGACTTTTATCTGAAGTTCCCAAAAGTGAACGCACTGCGTTCACAATTGAGTTGGACACATTATCGCTTGCTTTTAAAAGTCGAATCGGACGCGGCGCGTGAGTTTTACGAAACCGAAACGGTCGCTGCAAGTTGGCCAACCCGCGAACTTGAACGACAAATCAATTCGTTTTTCTTTGAGCGCACGGCTGTTTCGATTGAAAAGCGCAAGATGCTTGAAAAAGGCAGAGAAACAAGCGAAAAATACAATCCGCAAGATCTTATCAAAGACCCGTTTGTCCTTGAATTTTTGGGTATTAAAGATGTGCCGGAACTGACTGAATCGCACCTCGAACAAGCGTTGCTCGATCATATTCAAGAATTTCTGCTCGAAATTGGCAAAGGCTTCTGTTTTGTCGGGCGGCAAGTGCGAATCACAATTGACGGCGACCATTTTTATATTGATCTTGTGCTTTACAATCGTCTGCTCCGATGCTTTGTAGTGATTGACCTTAAACTCGGCAAACTCAATCATCAAGACCTCGGACAAATGATGCTTTACACAAACTATTACACACGGGAAATGCTCGAAGATTGGGAAAATCCGACGATCGGATTATTGCTCTGCGCCGACAAAAACGACGCGGTCGTGCGCTTTACTCTGCCCGAAGACGAAAAACAAATATTCGCCTCGCGCTACCGGCTCTATCTGCCGACCGAAGAAGAGATTTTGCGCGAAATTCAAGCACAACAATCGCGATTAGCGCAGGTTTTGGGTGATTGAAGAAAAGTTCAAAATAAAGCGAACCAATGGCGCATCGGTAATATTGGACTTCGTTTGTTTGAGGGGCAATTGGAGATAAGTCAAATTTGTATTGAAAAGGCGTATATATGAAACTGAATTGTATTTCAAAACATAAAATTACCGCAAAAATTTCGGGCATTGTTTTAATGTTTGCACTGACAGTGTGCGCCGCTTTTGGGCAAACACCAACCCCGACGCTAAGTCCAACGCCAAGTCCTTCACCAACGCCCGCCGTTGAATTGAAATTGAACGAACCGATAGAGCGCGAATTGTCCAAGGGACAGACGCACGAATATCAAATCACGCTCAAAGCGGGCGAGTTTATGAATATTCAAATTGAGGAAAAAGGAATTGTCGTCGATGCCGGCCTCTCGTTGGGACAAGGTGAAAGTTATTTAACGATTTTGATACCACCTAAAGGTCAAACAAAAAACCTCATTTGGATAGCCGAGAAGGACGGTATCTATAAAGTCAAGATTTATCCATCTGGAAATTATAAAAACGAAACCGGGAAGTATTTGATTAAATTAATAGAGCAGCGACCTCCGAATGGATTAGACGAGCAAAAAATGAAAGCTGTGCGCACTACGATTGATGGTGTTTTGGCTTTCAATAACTATGCCGCCAATTTTACGAAAGATAACTACGATGAAGTGATCAAGAAACTGGACAAGGCTACCAATGACTGGAGAGATTTAAGAGACGATGCGATGGTTCAATCTCTTACAAACCTACTTAGAGCGACAAAGTTATTATCGAAATTCTTCGAGTTTGCGATGATTGCCGGACAAGATACACCGGAAGATTTACAAAATGCAGTCAAAGGACTAGAGGAACTGAAATTAAAGTTTCGAGAACTCGACAACAATGAAAGCTTGACGGGGCTGATCTTCGATTTACAGGGCGGTATTTATGTCAAACTGGGCAATGCCGAGAAGGCAACTGCGTATTATAATCAGGCTTTGATAATTTATCGCTTGGCCAAAGACGTAGGGGAAGAGAATAATATACTCGATAAAATTAAAAATGCTCCAAACGATGCTCGAAAAGCCGCCGCGCGACTTCGACGTTCAAACAAGAAAAAATCAAATTCAGCATCACCACAGTTAAGAGTATCCTTGGGGCATTCAGACTTGATAGATTCAGTTGTCTTTAGTCCTGATGGAAAGATGTTGGCAAGTGGTAGTGCTGATAAAACCATCAAATTATGGGATGTCGCAACCGGTAGAGAACTTCGGACAATCAGTACAAATGGTAATGCGTACTCCGTGGTTTTTAGTCCGAATGGTCAAATCCTTGCCGGTGTCGGGGAAAACACATTTGTCGGAGAAGATGTCAATGATGAGGTTGTAATTTTGTGGGATGTGGCAACCGGAAGCGAGTTACGAAAACTTTTTGGGCATGGAGAGAATATTTATTCCATTGCATTCAGCCCTGATGGTAGTTTGTTGGTTAGTGGCAGTGGAGATCACACAGTTAGGCTTTGGGATGTAAAAACCGGAAAAGGTTTGCGAATTTTGGCCGGACATGACCGCGACGTTAATTCCGTCGCATTTAGCCCGGACGGAAAACTTTTGGCAAGCGGGAGCGCCGATGACAACGTTAAGATTTGGGACGCAGAAACCGGAAAAGAAAAAATTACGCTAAAAGGTCATTACGATGATATTACTTCGGTGGCTTTTAGCCGCGATGGTAGTTTTGTAGCAAGCGGCAGTGAAGACGACACCGTTAAAATCTGGAATGTGGCAGATGGCAAAGAGATAGGCACACTCATCGGGCATTTGGATAATGTTAATTCCGTCGCTTTTAGTCCGAACGGGAAATTGTTGGCAAGCGGCAGTCGTGATTCCAAAGTCAAACTTTGGAATATTGAAACAGGCGATGAAATCCGAACCTTTGTCGGTGCAGACGGTTCCTTGTCCGTTGCGTTTAGTTCGGACGGTAAAATGTTGGCAAGCGGAAATCAAGCAAATGAAAATAGATTTGTGGAATGTGGAAACCGGCGATGAAATTTATAGACTGACAGGAAACTCATCTACCGTCGATTCAGTTGTTTTCAGTCCGGATGAGAAATCTATTGTCAGCACTCACTCAAACATTATCAGGTTTTGGGAAACTGCAAGCGGCAAATTGCAATTTATTTTGAAAGGTCATGCCGGGAATATCAATTCGATACTTTTTAGTCCTGACGGGAAAACTCTGGCAAGCAGGGGAAACGACAAAATTATCAAGCTATGGGATGTTTCGACAGCTAAGGAACGATATACCCTGACCAGTAAACAAGAATCTTATTATTCAATGTCTTTTAGCACTGATGGAAAAGAATTGATTATCAAAGATTCTTCCGCGAAAGCCCTGGAAACGTGGGATACGGAAACCGGAAAGGAAATACTGACGAAAGCTCCGTTGCAACTTTCAAGTCGTTCCGAAGCGTATAGCGTGGACGGCAAATTTCGAGCGAATCCAAATGTTGACAACACGGTTACTTTAACGGAAATAGCAACCAATAAAGAACTACGGATTTTCAAAGGTCATTCTGCCAAAGTCGAAACGGTTGCATTCAGTCCGGACGGGAAAATCCTGGCAACCGGCAGCGAAGATAAAACAGTAAAACTTTGGAACACGGCGACAGGCGAAGAAATCCGTACACTTTCCGAACATCCGTCAAATGTTTGGGCGTTAGCCTTCAGTTCAGACGGCAAACGATTGGCAAGTGGAAGTTGGGAAACAGTTAAAATTTGGGATGTGGCAACGGGAAAAGAATTACAAACCTTTGAGGCATATTCCGCAGAGTTTATTTATTCCTTAGCTTTCAGTTTTGACGGAAAGTTTTTGGCAACTGGCGGAACGGATAATATTGCTAAAATATGGAATTTGAGAACGGGAAAAGTTCTACATATCTTAACCGGGCATTCAGGTTCAGTAAATTCATTAGCATTTAGTCCTGACGGAAAAATATTAGCAAGTGGAGGTTGGGTTGATAAGACTATCCGGCTTTGGAATGTAGCGACAGGAATGGAAATTCACGTTTTGAAAGAATTTTCTAACAGCGTTATGGCGGTCGCGTTCAGCTCGGACGGCAAAATTGTTACGGGTAAAGATTATTCTTTAAATCTTAAACAATGGGATGTCGCTACTGGCAACGAAATAAAGGATGAACAAAAAATTGTTAAAGAAAATCCCCCGCTCAAAAACGTCGCGCAGATCAACGGCAAAACCGTTCGGGTTGAAGTCGAAGGCAACGCGATTGTACTGATTGATGAAAAAACCGAAGACGAAATTGCGTCGCGGATTGCCCTCAATGAAAAGGAATGGGTGACAATTGATGCGGACGGACGATTTGATGCTTCGCAGGAAGCCGAAAAATTGATGTATTATGTTGCCAACACACCTCAATTCGGCTATCAGGTAATCGCTTTTGGACAGATCAAAGAACGGTATTACGAGCCGGGTTTGTGGCAAAAACTGCTGGGTTACAACAAAGAACCTCTGCGGGATGTCGCGCAGTTCAAAGATGTCTTATTACCGCCTGAAGTTGAAAGTCTTGAACCGGCAGATCAAAATTCGACAATTCGTGCCGTTAAGTTGATAAACAAAGGCGGTGGTATCGGGCGTGTTCAAGTTTTTGTCAACGGACGTGAATATCTCGAAGATGCCCGGGATGAAAAACTTAAGGCTGATCCCAATCTTCAAGAATATGTTTTGAGTATCGATTTGAAGGATGCTTCAATAATTGCCGGAGAAAAGCCGGATGTAAAAGTTGTCGCGTGGAATTATGACGAAAAAGGGAAAGAGCGTTATAAAGGTTATATTTCAAGCCGTGGAACTGCCATTTTCTATCTCGGAAATAACGCTGGTACTGTCGAACCTCCGACGCTTTACGCGATTATCGGCGGCGTCTCGGATTATAGCGGAACACAGCTCGATTTGAGTTTTGCCGCAAAGGATGCCGAAGATATGTATCAGGCAATTCAGGTCGGCGGTAAAAATCTGTTCACCGTCGAACGAGTGAAAATCAAACTTCTTTCAACCGGCGGCAATAAAGATGCGATCGCGCCAACTAAAACAAACTTCCAAAAGGTCTTCGCCGAATTTGCCGCCGAAGCCAAGCCGAACGATATACTTTTTGTCTATCTTTCAGGTCATGGAATCACGCTCAACTTCGGGAGCGACACTTATTATTATTTGACACAAGAAGCCAATACCACGAGCAAAGAGACTTTGAACCGTGACAGCAAATTGCTTGAAAGTTCGACCATCAGCAGCGATGAATTAACCCAAATGCACAAAAGTATCAAAGCGCAGAAACAAGTGCTTATTTTAGACACTTGCGCGGCGGGTGCGTTTGGTCAAGATGCGAAAATAGCGGAAAAAAAGGATATTTCATCCGATGCTAAACGCGCTATTGAAAGAATGCGCGACCTGTTAAGTTTTTACGTTTTAATGGGCAGTGCGGCGAATTCGTATTCTTACGAAGCCTCGCAATATGGGCAAGGTTTATTAACTTATTCGTTGTTACAAGGAATAAGGGGCGCCGCACTTGAAGAAGACGGCACGATTGATGTTAGTAAATTATTTAAATACGCGGTGAATACTGTACCGGATTTAGCAAAATCGGTTACGAATGGTGGGATTCAGATACCGGAAATTCGCATTCCGATTGGCGGAACGCCTTTTTCGATTGGGTTGATTAAAACTGACGAAGACAAAAGACAGATTCCTCTGGCATTGGTCAAGCCCGTGATTCTGCGACCGAATTTTCAAAATCAAAATGAAGGTTATGACAATCTGAAAATCGCCGGTTTGCTCCGTGACGAACTACGCGAGGCAAACTATACAGTGATCCGCGGCAATGTGTATAGCGGTTTAGTTTTTGTTGACACTGATGAGATGCCGGATGCAGTAATTCCGACAGGAACTTATATCGTTGAGGGTGATTTAATAAAAATTACAATTAAGTTAATCAAAAATTACAAACCACTCTCAACAATATATTTGGTCGGCAACAAAAACGATTTGCCGTCATTGGTCAAGCGAATTGTCGAAGCAATTATAGTCAAATCGCAAATGACCCAAAAGATAAAATAACTGTTTGAAATTGCCGAACGCGCAGTTTGCTTAACCTTAAATACTGCGGATTCTTTATTTTGTTCGGTAATTAGAGATGAAACGATTGGTAAATTTTTACAAGTATTTATGAAAAGGAGAAAACAAATATGAAACAAAAATGGATCAACAAATTAACAGCTCTACTTTTGATTTATGTGATGTCGGCAATGACGTTCGGGACATTTGCGCAAGTCAAAGTAGATGAAAAGGGGCCGAAGTATCCGAATATTTCAAAGGGACGCGGAAGCGGTTCGAAAAGCACTGAAACCGAAAAACTATCGCTCGAATTGCGGATTCTTTACGCTCAATATAAGCCGAACAATTCAAAAGGCGGCGGGGATGATTCGCCGTTCGAGAATGCGTTTTCGGCTGAACAATTGAATGAGATCTTCGGAATTTCGGAAGAGATGGGTGCGAATCCGTCCATCAAAGTCGCCATCACGACCGATGCGAGCGTTGCCGCGCTCAAAAAAATGGGAATGAAGGTTTATATGCGGCAGGGAAATACGGTCTATGGCGAAATTCCGGTTTTGGGTCTGGCGAATCTGGCGGGCGAAAAAAGCGTCACCAAAATCGCCGCCACCAAATCAGCCAAAAATCCCGAAATCCCGAAAGAAGAAAAATCGCCAATGATGTCGAAAGGCACGACCACAAATGCCGACCAAAAAAACCTGTCACGACACTTGCCAATGAATTTAATAAGTCGGGTCTGACCGGCAAAGGCGTCATCGTCGGCGTGATTGATACTGGTATTGATTTCCGGCATCCGGATTTTCTGCGGCCGGACGGGACTTCGCGGATCATTGCGATCTGGGATTTTTTTGATAAATCATTTGAAAGATCAAACGGCACGATCGGGACATCGCCGCCAAAGCTTGACCCGGACGGCGATCCGCTTCGCGGCACGATCTATACCAACGCGCAAATCAACGCCGCGCTCAAAGGCGCAGGCACGGTCAATACGGTTGACAACAACGGACACGGCACCGCAACCGCCGGAACGGCTGCCGGAAACGGCGGAAAATTGGGCGCAAAATTTGCCGGTGTCGCGCCTAATGCCGATTTGATAATAGTCAAAGGCGCAAATTGCGGCGGATTTGACGGCGATTATATCTACGGCGCGGCCTGGATCACGCAAATGGCGAAACAGTTAAAACGCCCCGTCGTCATCAATCAAAGTTTCGGCGGACATTTCACCGCCCACGACGGCAACGAGCAGGAAGAAACTTTTCTAAATACGCTGACCGGTAAAGGCATTCCGGGCGTGATCTTTACGGTTTCGGCGGGCAATGAAGGCCGTTACAGCTTTCACGGCGCAAGTAAGTTCGGACCGCGCCGCGAAGGTCAGGAAGATATAACGAGCAGTCCGTTGACGGTCAATATACCGAAAGAGCGCAGCGCCAAGGGCTCGATGCTGCTCGGTGTGTTTGATGCCCAAGACGAATGGGGCACGATTGTCGAGCCGACGGGAACGACCACAATGCTCGATAAAAACAATAAACCGCTCTGGTTTTATGTCTTCAAGGTCGGCGGCGAAATAAAATATCTGATCGGCGACGATCTCGAAAAGCCTGATTGGTTTGACGGTTTTATGAAGAATATTCTGAGCAATTCGTCGCTTGGTCAAAAAAGCGATGTTTTAGCTCTCGGACTTCCTGCCGGTTCTTATCGCCTGTGGGGTTTCGGCGCAACTGCAAATGTAAAAAACGGGAAATTCAGTTTTTATGCTCCGGCATATTCCAAGGTTGATTTCGGTGCCGGCACGACCAAGACCGGAATGGTCGGTTCGCCGGGTAATGCCAAAAACGTCATTACGGTCGGCGCGTTCAATTTTCGCGACAGCTGGATGAATATGGACGGCGGTTCGACGCTCTTTAATATGGCGATCGGCGAAATCTCCGATTATTCGAGTCCGGGCGGATTGCGCCTCAGCGACAATGTTTATAAACCCGACATCGCCGCGCCGGCAACTTATACGATCTCGCCACTTTCGCAAACGTCAAAACCCGACAGCCAGGCTTGCGGCGGCGATAATATGGGCGGCGGACTCGGCACGCGCTATGTCACCGAAGACGGTTTGCATATCGCCTGGTCGGGAACAAGCGCGTCGTCACCATTTACAGCGGGTGTGATCGCGCTGATGCTCCAGAAAAATCCGCGCCTTGATGCCGAACAGGTTCGACAGATCCTCATAAAATCGGCAACCAGAGGCGGAATGGTCGGCGCAGTTCCAAATCCGGCGTGGGGCTACGGAATGCTTAATCCGGCGTTGTCCATCAAAAACACGCCGATTAGGAAAAAATAAAGTTCTGAGTCCCGCGTTCAGGCGGCTTTAACGAGAGCTAAAGTTCAAGCCGTCTAAAGTCGGGACTCAAAACGGGACTCAAATCTTGGGTCTGACCTATGTTCTTTGAAAAATAAATACTGCAATAAAATAAGAAGCAAATGTGTAAGTTCAGCCGCTCAGAAGCTATGTGCTGAACTTACACATTTACCAGAAAATCTCGACTAATCCGGAATTGGTAATCGCCGTATCTTAAGTAATCAACGGCAGATCTAAATGCGCCGCGTAAACCGTAATAGTTTCATCAAACGGGTCGCCGTTAAAATTATAGCCTGCGCCAAGCGCGATTATTTCAGGTTCAAGCGGAGCAAGACCGAAACCGGCATTGCCTAAAATTTTTTCCGCCCAACGCCAAAAACCGTCGTTTAATTGTATTCTTCCGGCGCGTTCGAGCAACGCCGTTTCCCATAGAACAATTGCCGGAATATAGGTGAAAGATTGTCCGGTTTCGGCCGATTCAAAAACGGCGCGTGTTTTTGGCGAAAGATGTTTTTGTTTGTTAAGTGTGAACCAGATGAGCGGATGTGTGTCGGTTACATATACGGACATAATTTTCGGTTTAGTCTGCTAATTCCTTCGCGGATTTTTCGAGCGCGTTTCTAAATGTTTGAGCGATCTCACGGCTGGCACTTTCTAGATCGTCGTCGAGAACTTCCCCTAATCCTTGCAGACTTCCGTTTGAAGAAGAATCGGTTTGTTTCGGAGCAGGCAAAAGTGTCACAAAAGCCCGACGGACGGTTTTTAACTCGACGGCTTCAAGTAAGTGAATTCGACCTTTTTCATCAACTACGGCTTCAACTGTTTGCATCATAAAATTTAACTCTCCCAAACCAAGACTTTATCACATTTTTCGCCGATTTTTTATTGCCCGATTTATTTTTAACGGCTGGGAGCGCAGGCAGCCTTGCCTGCCCGTGCGAGGCTTTGCGAGAACGGCAAACGCTCGAATAAAATGTAACTTTCGAGTAACCGAGCGAGCCGCGCATCTTCTCGCTTCGCTTGAAGGCGCGATGCAGGCAAGGCTGCCTGCGCTCCCAGCCGAAGAAAAATGAAGCTATGAAACAAAAGATAACCAAAACCAAAATCGCCATCCGATCCATCATCGCCGGAGCTATTTGTCTGCTGGCAATTTGTTTTGTCGGACAAAAATCAATCACCAAAGCCCAAACCGTCGAAACAAAACGCTACAAACCGGAATTGGTTGTTCAAACAGGTCATGCTGGTAAAGTTAATACGATTAAGTTCTCACCGGATGGAAAAATTCTTGCCTCTGGTAGTGAAGGTGATATAAAGTTATGGAATTTTGAAACAGGACAATTAATCAAATCACTTGAAGGTCATGCTGAGCGAGTTTTCTCCGTTGCCTTTTCGCCTGATGGAAAGATTCTTGCATCAGGTGGCGAAGACAATACGATCAAATTATGGAGTATGGAAACAGGTGAATTAATTAATACTTTAAATGTCTATGGCTGGACTGGTTGTGTTGCCTTTTCGCCTGATGGAAAAACTCTTGTTTCATCAGGTCTTGAAAAAACAATTAAATTATGGGATGTGGAAACAGGTGAACAAATCAAAGCTCTGGAAGGTCATACTCAATCGCTTTGGACAGTTGCTTTTTCCCCTGACGGAAAAATTATTGCTTCTGGAGGCTTCGACAAAACGGTCAAATTGTGGAATGTCGAAACGGGACAAACCATTAAAACTTTTCAGGGCTCTACTTCTAGAGATATTAAAACAGTTGCATTTTCAGCAGATGGAAAAATTCTTGCATCAGGAAGCGATGACGGTAGTATAAAATTATGGGATGTTGAAACTGGTCAGTTAACAAAATCATTTATACATGGTTTTGAAGTTCAGTCAGTTGCATTCTCAAAAGATAATAAAACGCTTGCTTCAGGCAGTTGGGATTATACTATAAAGTTATGGGATGTTAGGACCGGTCAACTATTAAAATCATTTAAAACTGATTCCAAAGAAACCACATTTGCGAATTCGGTAGAATTTTCACCCGACGGAAAATCACTGGCTTCAGGACATTGGGACAGAACCATTAGGTTATGGGATGTGGAAAAGGGAGATAGAATCAAGGATTTTGAAGGGCAAATACATATAATTACCTCGGTAGCGTTCTCACCTGACGGAAAATTCTTTGCTTCTGGAAATTCGGGTAATACGGTTAAATTATGGGATATTGAAACAGGGCAACAAATAAAATCGTTCGGAATTCGCAATTATGCGATATTAGACACTGATAATATAAGTTCAATAGCGTTTTCGCCCAACGGAAAAATTCTTGCATCGGGGAGTGTAGATAAAACTATCAGATTATGGAATGTCGAAACAGGACAATTTATCAAATCTTTTCAGACTAATTCACTTATTCTTCTTTCAATCGCTTTCTCACCAGACGGAAAAATTCTTGCTTCAGGTAGCGGAGATAAAACCATTAAGTTGTGGGATGTAGCAACGGGTAGTTTGATTAAATCTTTTTCAGGACATGTTAGCTGGGTTAAGTCAGTAGCATTTTCACCTGACGGAAAATTTCTCCTTTCGGGAAGTTTCGATAATTCAATTAGATTGTGGAATATTCAAACAGGACGACAAGTAATAGATCCTTTAATAGGTCATACTAGCTCGGTTTGGTCAGTCGCGTTTTCGCCTGATGGTAAAACATTTATTTCGGGTGGTGAAGATAGGTTAATCGGCTTATGGGATGTCAAGACAAAGCAACCCATTAAAGTTTTTATAGGGCATACTGATATGGTTTCGGCAGTCGCTTTTTCACCAGATGGTAAAACCATTGTTTCAGGCAGTTATGATAAAACAGTTAAATTATGGGATGTAGAAACCGGACAAGAAATAAAAACATTCTACGAACATAACAATATAGTTAAATCTGTTGCTTTTTCACCTGATGGTAATCTCATTTTGAGCGGAGGAGACGATTCAACATTAAAATTATGGAGTATTTCAGACGATAAATCGTTAATTACTTTGACATCTCTTGATGAAAATGATTGGGTCGCTACAACGATCGATGGGCGATTTGATACGAATAAGGATTTAAGCAAAATCGAAGGTTTGATTTGGGTTTTGCCTGACCAGCCTTTAATTCCGAAACCGCTTGAATTGTATATGCGACAGTATTATGAGCCGGGGCTTTTGCCGCGTGTTTTGAGGTGCAACGAGGAAAATAATTGCGATACGGAATTTAAGCCTTTGCCGTCAATTGCGGAGATTAATCGGGTTCAACCACGGGTTGAGATTAGGGAAATTAAACCGAATGCGAATAAGGCGGATTTGGTTGATGTGGTGGTCGAAGTCGAAAGCCGGGCGGAGGAAATCGCGCAGAAAGAATTAACTTCGGGCGTGTTTGATTTGCGGCTTTTTCGCCGAAGTTCCAACCAATTGCCCATCCCGAAAAA
>JANLTD010001240.1:0-4002 GCA_031362765.1 Acidobacteriota bacterium
GTATTTAGTGCGTTTACGTAAACTTAACAAGAATTATTTCTAATTAAACTCGGTAAATGAATATTTGATTGTATGGAAACTATTGATGAATTAGTCCCGCTGACGGCTGAAGACCTGAAAATACTGGAAGCTAAAAAAACCACCAATTACTTTGGCTGCGGAGTTGTCATGATCATATTTTTTGTGGTCACGGCATTACTGGCTTACTTTTTTTTCAGCAGATCTTATTTATTGTTAATTGTTTCGGCAATAGTTTCAGTTTTATTTTTGATTGCCGGGGTAATGCTTATCCGGGCGGGATCGGTTGACGATGAAAAAGTCGTGCTTGATATTCAGGAAGGAAAAAAGCGAAGAATTGTCGCGCCGATCGAGAGCAAAGAAATTATCGAGACTGGACCAAAGAGAACCGGTGGGAGTTTGTCCCGTCAGATCAGAAATTCTAATGCGCCTTTAACTTTTAAATATTCAATGATGGTTCAAGGATTTAATTTCCCGCTTTCCGAAGACCAATATTTGTCAGGTTTTAGAAAAGGCGATTTTGTCGAATTTTTTGTCGCGCCTCATTCTCAAATAATTCTCTCTTCGGCCCAAGAAGTGCAGGAGTAAAAACTGCGAATCAGGCTTGGTCCCGATCCGCAGTTTTTTGACATTGAATCATTTCAAATCCATATATTTGATCGGAACAAGTCGGTGTCCGATCATATCAACACCGACTTGGCTCGATTCAAGCACGATGTAACCGACCAATGGCTCATAGATTCCATCGTCCGGTTCCATTTCTATAAACAAAATTTCACCGAAAATTGGCGCAAATCCAGTAATTTGTATCTTCGCCGGTCCACAAATTTCGCCTTTGACGGTTGCTTGTGTTGCCGTTTCGAGTTCGACTTCACGAATTACCTGCAAATCGCCAAATTTTTCTTTCCAGGCAGTCGGTAAAGTTAAAAAAGATGCGCCTCTATCTACTAAAGCATTAAATTCTAACCTTTTAGTTGAGTCGGTTACATTTTCAACTTCGACCGAACAAATAATTCTGCCCATTATGTATTAAATCTCCACTTCATCAATCTGCGCTTTCTGCAGTTTGCCTGAGTAATCAATGTAGAGCGATTTCCATTCGCTGAAAATATCCAAAACCTGCGTTCCGGCTTCGCGGTGACCGTTGCCGGTGCCTTTGGTGCCGCCGAACGGCAGGTGAACTTCCGCGCCGATCGTTGCCGAATTGACATAGCAGATTCCGGTGTAGAGCTCCTGCATCGCGTAGAACGACTGATTGACGTCCTGCGTGTAGATCGCCGACGAAAGACCGTATTTGACATCGTTGACAATGTCAATCGCTTCGTCCAACGTTTCAAACTGAATAACGACCGTCACGGGGCCGAAGATCTCTTCCTGCGCGATCCGGTCGTTGCGTTTGACGTTGGTAAAAACGGTCGGTTCGATGAAATAGCCGTTTTTATATTCGCCTTTTGTCAGACGGCTGCCGCCGCACGCGAGCGTTGCTTTGTCTTCGCTCTTGCCGATCTCGATGTAATTCAGGATCTTTTCCATCGCGTGGCTGTTAATGACCGGCCCGACTTCCGTTTTCGGATCGAGTCCGTTACCGACCTTTAATTTCCGCGCCTTTTCAACGAGCTTGTCGCAGAACTTTTTATAGACCTTTTTGTGAACGACCAGCCGCGACGAAGCCGTGCAGCGTTGTCCCGAAGTGCCGAACGCGCCCCACAGCGAACCTTCGACGGCGTTGTCGATGTCGGCATCGTCCATCACGATGATCGCGTTTTTGCCGCCCATTTCCAATGACACGATCTTATTGTTCCACGCACACGCTTCGGCGATGATGCGCCCCGTGTCGGTCGAACCCGTAAAGGAAATTAAACGAACGTCTTCGTGATTGACAAGCGCTTCGCCCGGTTCGGCAAATCCGTTGACGACGTTGATCACGCCTTTCGGAATTCCCGCTTCTTCACACGCCTTGACAAGATTAATGGTCGAAAGCGGCACGTCTTCGCCCGATTTGATGACGACCGTGTTTCCGCAGACAAGTGCCGGAATAAGTTTCCAGCTCGGGATCGCCATCGGAAAATTGAACGGCGTAATTAAACCGCAGATTCCGACCGGCTGACGGACGCACATCGCAAACTTATTAGGCATTTCTGCCGGAGTCGTAAAGCCGTGTAATCTTCGGCCTTCGCCCGCCGTGTAATAGGTGCAGTCAATTGCTTCCTGCACATCGCCGCCGGCTTCCTTTAAGACTTTGCCCATTTCACGCGTCATATCGCGGGTGAAATCGTCTTTGTTGCGCTCCAGGATCTGCGCCAGACGAAAAAGAATCTCGGCGCGTTTCGGTGCGGGCGTTCGACGCCAGCGCGTCGCCGCCGCTTTTGCCGCCGCGACCGCGCGCGTCACGTCTTCCGCGTTCGATTTTGGGAAACGCCCGATGATGTCGGTCGTATCAGCCGGATTGACATTGTCAAACCATTCGCCCGATGCGCTCTTGACCCATTCGCCGCCGATATAGTTGTAATAAGTTGCTGTTTTAGCCGTTGATTTCTTTTCTGTTTTTTTCGATTTTGCTGTTTTTGCTTTTGACATATATTCGAGTAGAGAGTGGAGAGTAGAGAGTAGAGAGTCGGAGTTTTCTCTCTCTACTCTCTACTCTCCACTCGTTTTTATTGAACCGTAAATTGCACGATCTTTAATTGAAGACCGCGTTCCGCACGGTTGTTGCTCAAAACTTGCAGGACAACCGCGTCGCCGATCTTTAGTTTGGCGGCAATTTCGCCGAATGTTTTTAAATCCGTCACTTCCGTGCGATTGATGCGCTGAATCAGATCGCCTTCGTCGAGCGCGTCGTTGCCGTTCGAGGCTTTGACATCGGCAATAAAGCTCGCCGGATTAATTTCTTTGACCAGCAAACCTTTGTTTGCTTCAAGTTTATAGGTCGCGATCAAAGCGGGTGTCAGTTCGGTCAGTGTCAGACCAAAAGGCTTCAAAGATTCCTTTTGACCTTCAACGGAGAGTGGTCGGCGCGTATCATCGTCAATAACTTTGTTGTTCGACGGACGCTCGGAAAGTTTAATTTCCAGAGTCTTGCGCTCCAACTTTGCGCCGACTTCGCGCATAAAAACCATATTGACCATCTGATCGGGCGCGGTCGCCGAAACTTTTCCGATCAAATCCGCCGCATTTTCGACCTTTTGACCATTATATTCCAAAATTATATCGCCCGTTTGCAAACCGGCAAGCGCGGCGGCACTCTTTTTGTCGCGGATCTCGAGAACGATCGCCCCCTTAGCTTCCGGCAATCCATACACCTTTGCAAATTCGGCTTTCACCGAATCGAGACTGACACCCAAATAACCGCGCCGGACCTTACCGTTTTGCAAGATTTGTTTGTACACCGACCCCGCTTCGTTGATCGGCAGTGCAAAGCCGATGCCGTTAGAATCGCCGGTCGAGGTCGCGATCTGCGAGTTGATTCCGATCACTTCGCCGTCCATATTGACGAGCGGTCCGCCCGAATTTCCGCGATTGATCGCCGCGTCGGTTTGGATAAACTTCTTTGGAAACGCAAAAGTGTATGGCGTTTCACGATTGATCTGCGACACAATTCCGGCGGTTACGGTCTGCGCCAGACCGAACGGCGAACCGATCGCCAGAACCCAATCACCGACCTGCGCTTTGTCGGAATCGCCGATTTTGATAAAAGGCAATTCGCGGCCCGCTTCGATCTTCAAAACAGCGAGATCGGTTTCTTCGTCCACGCCGACAATTTTTGCTGTATATTGCTCGCCCGTCTGCAAGCTGACTGTGATCCGCGAAGAATCTTCGACCACGTGATAATTCGTCAAAATATAACCCGCCTTATCAACGATAAAACCGCTTCCGACCGAGTATGACGGTCGGCGTTGACGGCGCAGAAATTCGAGCAGGTCCTCGCCGGTGCTGCTTGTGTCCGGCACATCGCCTTTGACGCTGACATCGGGAACTTTGCCCTTG
>JANLTD010001258.1:0-2136 GCA_031362765.1 Acidobacteriota bacterium
GACCATCAGAAATGTTATGAGCGAACTGGAAGAAACGGGCTTGCTCGAACAGCCGCACACTTCCGCCGGACGCATCCCGACTGACAAAGGTTATCGGTTTTATGTTGACAATCTGCTTGGTGTTTTGAGTCTTTCCAAAGAAGATCTGCGCTTTATCGGCAATGAATTCGGTTTTTTGGAAAGCGAACTGCAGGACACGCCCGACCGTCTGATGGAAAGAACTTCACAGCTTCTTTCGGCTCTTTCAAATAATATCGGGATCGTCGTTTCGCCGAGTTTGGCAAACGATCGTTTGCAGCATATCGAATTTGTCAGTCTTTCCGACAAGCGCGTGCTGGTCGTATTGGTTTCCGCGCCGAATATTGTGCATAACAAAATTATTCGGCTCAACGAAACTTTGAAACAGGAAGACCTTGACCGCACGGCGCGCTATTTGAACGTCGAATTCAGCGGCAAGAGTTTGGCGGAAATTCGCGCAAAGATTCTAAAATTGATGCACGAAGAAAAAGCACTATTTGATAAATTATTGCAAACGGCAGTGATTCTTTGTTCGCAGAGTATTGAGGACGAAGAAGACCAGCGCGGCGAGGTTTATGTTGACGGCACGTCAAATATTTTAACCAAGCGCGATTTTGCCGATATGGAAAGACTGCGAGAACTTCTTCGGACGATTGAAGAAAAATCGCGTCTGATGCAGATTCTCAATGAATGTATCGTCCGCGATTCATCGGCGAGAGGAAATGTTCAGGTCGTCATCGGAAGCGAAAATTCGGCTTCAACCTTACGCAACTGCACGTTGATTACCGCGCCGTACCGCATCGGCACCGGCACGGCAATCGGAACTTTGAGCGTTTTGGGACCGACCCGAATCGAATATGCGAGAATTATCTCGATCGTCGGTTATGTCGCCCGCATTCTCGAAAAGTTCATGACCAAAGAATATTCATTGAATTAACAATGAAGAAGATCCTGTCCAAATTACTGTCTTCATGGTAGTTTTATCTCCAAATTAAATTAGATCAAACGAGCTGCAAAATGGATTTCAATAACAAATTAGAAGATCAAGACAATATTGTCACTGAAATTGAAGGGGAAAATTCGCTTTCCATCGAGGATTTCATTAAAGAGTTGGAAGCGAAGGAAAAAGACCTTCATATATCGGCAGATTTATCCATCGAATTTGATGAATCCGGTATTGACGACACCAATCCGTCCGCATTCATAAAACAGGAATATGTCATTGAACCCATAAAAACGCCTGAAAACAAGCCGATTGGCAATAATTTCACTCCGAATAACAAAACTTTTTCCGACCTTGAAGATGAAATTGCACAATTCAAGCAGCAAGTTTCAAGTTTGAATACCGAACGCGATGATCTGACCGAAACAATGCGGCGGCGGCAGACTGATTTTGATAATTATAAAAAGCGGATCGAGCGCGAACGCCGCGAAACCTTTCTCAATCAGATCAGCAATTTAGCGACGCAAATGCTGCCGGTTCTGGATAATATGAACCGCGCACTGGATTTTGCCTCGAATCATTCCGAAGGCAAATCTCACGATTTTCACCAGTTTTTTGAAGGCATTGTTTTGGTTAACCGGCAGTTAAACGAGGTATTAAGCGAGCTGGGCGTGTCGCCGATCGCCGCGATCGGCGAGCGTTTTGATCCTCATATCCACGAAGCTGTGGCGATGGAAGCAAGCGGCCAATTCCCGCCAAATACGGTCACGGGCGAACTTCTGCGGGGTTACCGCATCGGCGACAAAATTATTCGTGCGGCGATGGTCAAAGTTGCGGCTGTTTCCCGTCCGGCTTTGAATCAAGCTTCTTTTGAAAACAGAACAAATCCGGCAGACGATATGTTAGAAACCGACTAGTTTCTGCCCGGTTACGCCAGGCGTTTTCCGCAACATTTCTCCTGAAAAGTCTTAATAAAATCTATGAGTAAAGTAATTGGTATTGATTTAGGAACAACAAACTGCTGTCTGACCGTTCTCGAAGGCGGTTCGGTGCAGATCATCCCCAACAAAGAGGGCGGCCGGATTGGTGTCGTCAATACCGGATTCATCAAATTCGATGGATAAATCTGCCGATATATGAAGGTCTTTTTCCTTCGCTTCCAACTCTTTAATGAA
>JANLTD010000002.1:0-6318 GCA_031362765.1 Acidobacteriota bacterium
ACCAGGGACGCAATAACAAATTGTTTTCCTTAGCCGATAATTTCAATTGGGTGGTTGGCAAGCATTCGCTCAAATTCGGCGGACAAATGCAGCTGTTCAAAGTCAATTCTTATAATGACGTGCTGATTGTTCCGAACTACATAATCGGGGTAACAAACGTTAATGCGGCGACGACCACTACCTTTACGACTGCCAATTTCCCGAATGTCGGCGGAACAGGCAGTGTTATCAGTACCGGACAGCTCGGGACAGCCAATAGTTTGTTGGCACTTTTGGGCGGACTTGTTAACCAGAGGGTGCAAGGTTATAATACTGCGAGCCCGACATCCGGTTATCAAACCGTCAGAAATCTGTCACCCTTCAGAAATTCAAACCACGCGCTTTACGCCGCAGACCGATGGTCGGTCGGACGCGGTTTGACTATCTCGTTGGGAGTCCGATGGGAATTATATCCCGCATTGAAACTAAAAAACGGGTTAGCGCTTGAACCCGTCATTGCCGATCCGGACAATCCGGCGGCTTCGTTGATCAGCGGAAACGGATCATATAACGTGATCGGAACAAATGCAGGTAAGCAATACCTTTATTACAAAACCGATTACAACAATTTCGCACCCTCGATCGGCGTCGCATATTCGCCGAGCTTTGACTCAGGCATCGGAAAACTTCTTTTCGGCGGCGCAGGAAAAAGCGTGCTTCGCGGAGGTTACTCTCAGATCTACGGTAACGACTCGATCATTACTTCGCTTAACGGAACGCTTTCCGGAAACGTCGGCCTCGGCCGGGCATCAAATTCGGCGATCGGACCATTGGGAACGACAGCCTTAAATGATCGTTTAAGCGGAAACAATACGCCGATCACACCGCCGACATTTGTCGCGCCGCCGCGTTCGTTCCTACAGAATAATACGGCAGGTCAGGGCTTCTTCGGTGTTGCCAACGTCGTTGATCCGAAACTTCAGGTTCCGAAAACCGAACAGTACAGTTTTGGTTGGCAGCGTGAATTTTGGGGCAATACTGCCTTTGAAGTTCGTTATGTCGGAACTCGCAGCAATAATTTAGCGAGAGGTGTTGATCTTAATCAGATTGATATCTTCAATAACGGATTTTTGGCGGACTTTATAAAAGCGCAATCAAACTTAGCGCTTTCAACGGCGGCGGTCGGAGCGACTGCTGCGACTCCGTTTTGTTCGGGAGTAACGGCGGGCTGCGTGCCGCTGAACATTTTCCAGAGCGGCGGTGTCGGTGCAGCAGGACGTTTGGTTGTTGGCGGAGCTCTAACTCTTACCGCATTCAGAACCAGTCTGCAAAATGGAACTGTGGCTGATCTGGCACAATCGTTTGTGACACTCAATCTGAATAATCATCCGACGCTGGCAAGTCCGGGCAATGCTCCGTTCCTTAACTTTTATGGGAACCCGAACATTGGACAGATCGAGCTTTTCACAAACGCCGGTTCATACAACTACAATTCGATCCAATTGGAAATACGCCGCCGTTTTACGCAAGGACTGTATTTCCAGGCGAACTATACTTACGCGAAAAACCTGACCAACACGGTCGGTACATCGCAGGCATTGTTCGAGCCATTTTTGGATAACAACAATAAGCAGCTCGACAAACAGCGGGCTGATTTTGACCAGACACACGTTTTCAACTTTAACGGTATTTATCAATTGCCGTTCGGTAAAGGCAAGTGGCTGCTCAATCAAGCCGGCTGGTTAGATAAACTCGTCGGCGGTTGGGAAATTTCCGGATTAGTTCAAACGTCAACAGGTGCCCCGATTTCATTTATTGACACTCGCGGAACCTACAATCGCACGGGTCGTTCGGGAAGACAGTCAGCATTCAGCAGTCTGACAAATGCCCAAATTCGTGCATTGGGCGGCGTGTTTGAAGCCAATGGAAGAATCTATTATGTGAATCCTTCGATCATTGGTGCGGATGGCCGCGCTTCAACCGGATATATCTATCCGATCCTGAACAGCAATGCCGCTTTCACGGGACAGGCATTTTTCAATGTCGCGCCGGGACAAACCGGAAACGTACAGCGAACAATTATCAATGGTCCGCGTCAATTCAACGTGAATATGGCCCTCTTAAAGAGCGTCCGGTTCACTGAAACGATGCGTATCCAGTTGAGAGCCGAAGCATTTAACCTCTTCAATAACGTTAATTTCTTCAATAACACACAGCTTGCGAATATCAACAGTACACTCTTTGGGCAAATCACCCAGGCTGGTGATCCGCGAATCTTCCAATTTGCGGCTCGCTTTGAATTCTAATTTAGGCGTAAAAAGCCTTTTTGAGTCTGTCGGTGTAAAAACCCGGCAGACTTTTTTATTTTGACCTTACAAAAATAGTCGAAAACAGTTAAACTGTTAGAAAAATGGAGAGCCTGACACCTTCCAATTCTCAATATTCCCTGACACCGCTTGGAGCCGGAGACCTGATTGACCGCGCGATCCGATTTTACCGTAAAAATTTCTGGACGTTTGTCTGGATCGCCGCGCCGCCGATCATCGTCGGAACGCTTTTTTCCGTTACGTGGCGAATACTTGCGCGTCAGCTTTTCAATGTGAATATGATCAGGAATCCGGGCGAAACGGTCGCCTATTATTGGTTTTTGGGGCTCGGTGCGTGGATCATCTGGGGCATCGAGGTGATCGCGACATTTACGGTCATGGGCGGTGCCTCGCGCAATTTTGTCAGGCATCTGCTTTTTGGTGAGCCGATCACCTTTCGCGAAACTTACCTAAACGTCAAGGCGCGGGTTTTCGGATTGATCACGGCTTCAACACTTATCACGTTTTTGCTCGGTTTTATCGGTCTGATCATTCTTTTGATCGGTTATATGATCGCCGCTATCGCAATCCTGATCACGATGTATGCCTTTAGTTTCTCGCCGTTTTTAGCGACTCTGATCTCGCTGGTGCTCGGTTTGGCAATTGCTTTTGGAACGGGTTGGCTATTCTTTTTGATCGCGGCAAATTTTGCCTATGTGCCGCAGGCGATGCTGGTCGAAGGGCAAGGTATTTTTTCGGCGATCAGTCGCAGCGCGTCGCTCGCCGGCGGCAATGCCAAACGCCTTTACGCCTTATTTGTTTTTTCAGCGATCGCCATTTATTCGGGGCTGATGCTTTTCAAAATTCCGCTTGATTGGTATGCGTGGGCGAACGGCGTCGAGGTCTGGAATGCCTATTTTAGTTTTGATCCGATTCCAGCCTGGTATGAGATCGCCAGCCAATTTATCTGGCAGGCGAGTTTGATCTTGCTGATGCCGGTTTGGATGACCGGGTTATGTTTGCTTTACGTTGACGAGCGCGTGCGTCACGAAGGTTATGACATCGAACTTCTGGCGGCGCAGCGTCTGGGCGAAATTCCGGCGACTCCGCGCGAATTTGTCAACCCGCTGCATCCGGCTTTGTCGCAGAAAGCGTATATGGCAAATCAACCGCCGAATCATTCGCCGCCCGCGAAACGAAAATCACACTCGACACTTGGATTGGACTAAATTTTCCGAAACTCTTTATGAAATCGCCGATCACGCCACGTAAAAAATTTAATAATTTTGGCTTCGTCAAAAAACTTTTGGCGGTCAGCGCGTTGTGTCTGCTGTTTTTGGCGTCGGACGTTTTTGCCAAAACTCTCGCCGAATATCGCGCCGGAGTCCAATCGGCGAAAACTTCGACTGCGGAACTGATTGATTACGTTGATGAGATCGTTGACGATACCAGGTCGAGAGACATTAAATACGAAGGCGAAACTCTCGCCGCTATTCGCAAGAGTTTGCCCGTTACGGAAAAGATCGAATGGACCGGAACTTCGGTCGAAACGAACAATCAATGGCTCGAAGCAAAGCTCAAAGCCTTTGAAGAAGAATCAAAAGACTGGGCAAAACGCCGTTTGATTTTGACGGACATCCGCGAACGGCTTGCTGCGCTTGAAGCGAAAATAAAACAACTCGAAAATCCGGCGGCTTCAGACCGTTCAAAAGACGAAGACAAGCGCAAGCTCGCCGAAATTCTCGGGCGGCCGGAATATCAGAAGCCGCCGCCGCAGGAAGAAAGCTGGTTTCAAAAGACGCTCAAAAAAATTCGCGAATGGCTGAATGAAAAATTTCCGCGCCCTGATATTCCTGAAGGTGCGCCGGAAGGTTTGCAATCTCTGTCATTCGGCTTGCAGATGCTTTTATACGCCGTGCTTTTTGGCTTTATCGCTTTTCTGATCTATCGTTTCGCGCCGTTTCTGGCGGGTAAATTCCGCCGCCGCGAAAAAGAAGAAAAAGGCGACCGCGTGATTTTGGGCGAACGTCTGGCGGCGAATGAAGATGCCCAAAGCCTTTTCAGCGAAGCCGAAGAACTGGCGCGCGGCGGAAATCTGCGCGGCGCGATCCGCAAAGGCTACATCGCGCTGTTGTGCGAACTCAGCGACCGCAAGATCATCGGTCTGGCGCAGCATAAAACCAACCGCGATTACCTGCGCGACGTTCGTAAAAAACGCGAGCTTCATCAAAATATGTATGGCTTAACGAATAGTTTCGAGCGGCATTGGTATGGTTTCGACGATGCGGACGAAGCAGATTGGAACGAATTTAGGCAAAGCTATCGGCGGGCGTTAAGCAGTGAAAAGTAGGGTGATTTGCGATTTGCAATTTGCGATTTGCGATTGCTTATCGAGCAAGTTACAGATAGGAAAATAGTGTTGATTAAAGAGGAAGTTAATTAAAATAATGATTACCGACATCATTAGAAATCGCAAATTGCAAATCGCAAATCGCAAATGAAACAGAAGCTCTTCATAATTTTAGGTTTAGTAATTCTGATCGTGATAATGATCGGACTGAACACCGTTTCCTACACGCAAAAAGAGGCGGAAGCGGATAGCGAAGCGCGTCCGAATCGTTCGAGCTTTAACACGGGCGCGACCGGAACCCGTGCATTTTATGATCTGCTGGCGGAAACCGGCAGAAAACCGACGCGCTGGCAATATCCGACAGCCGAACTTTTGACGAGCGGAAAAAACAAGCCTGCGACCTTTGTGATTGTCGGAACAACGCGCAAAGAAATTACCGAAGAAGAAGCCGCGCAGATATTGCAATGGGTTTCAGAAGGCGGAAAGCTCGTCATCATTGACCGCGACCCGCCAAAGGAACTTGTTAAGACAACCGCTAACTGGAATGTGGGTTTTAATACAGGTTTTCGCAAGCCGGGTTTGACCACCGACGCATCTGACCAGAAACAAATGACGGCCGGCATCAAAGCCGCGCGAGCCCTTCAGCCGACAATTTACACAACGGGTATCAATGGTGTTCAGACTTCCGCCTTTGCGACCTCGATCAACTTCGAACGTTTGTCGGAAGAACAAGTTCAAGACAGCGCAAAGCAGAAAAAAGCGAAACCGACACCATTTCCGACTTTTACACAAGCAACTCCGAAATACGAACCGCCGCCGAAAACCTTTCCGACCGCCAACAGTAATTCAACGCCAAAACCCGGCGGACAAGGCGGCGGTCCCGGAAGCGGTTCAGGCACAGGAAGCGGCCGCGGTTCGGGCGGCGGAGATAACGAACCAAGACTTCAGGTAAAAATGCCGCCGCCGATCTTAGAATATGAGACGCCTGTGTTGCCGGCACCCGTCGTGCATCTGTCTGTTGACGCGCGGAATATTTTGGTTGATGTGCCGTACGGTTCAGGGCAAATCGTCTTTCTGAGCGACCCGTATATTATCGCGAATGGCGGGATCAATCTCGTTGACAATGCCCAACTCGCGATCAATGTCATTGCTTCACGCGAAGGAATCATCGCGTTTGACGAATATCATCAAGGCTATGGCTCGAACAATAACCGCTTTCTGCAGTTTTTTGCGGGCACGCCCGTCGTGCCGGTTTTTCTTCAGATTGCTTTGCTCGTCGGGCTGGTTTTCTTTTCACAGAGCCGCCGTTTTGCGCGTGCCGTGCCCGAACCCGAACCGAATCGGCTGTCAAAACTTGAATACGTTTCGGCGATGGCTCAGCTTCAACAACGCACAAAAGGTTATGACCTGGCGATCGAAAATATTTACACGGATTTTCGGCGGCGCGTGTCAAGGCTTGTCGGCGTTGATGCATTAAAGACGCGACGCCAAGATCTCGCTCTGCTGATCGTCGAGCGTCTTCCGGACGAAAATTCGAATGAACTCGAACAACTGATGCAAAAATGCGAAGACGTAATGCACGGCGACAAAACGAACAAAAAGGAAGTCTTGCACCTGACTTCGCGCCTTCGCGAGCTTGAGGCAAAACTCGGTTTACAGAGACGTAAAAAGGTAAAAGGTAAA
>JANLTD010000015.1:0-3426 GCA_031362765.1 Acidobacteriota bacterium
AAAACCGGCGACAAGGTCACGAATGCGATTGCCACAGTCGCGCTCGGGGCAATGCTTTTGTGCGGTATCTTAGATTATTACGAGGATCTGCACATTTTGACGATGCTCCACAGTGCAGTCAATAATATCAGGATCGAGCAAGCTGAAATTTCCGCGCAGATGCTTTTTTCGATGCTCAAGTTTTGTATGAGCTATCTGAGCCTTTTTCTGCTGGCGTTTATTTTGCCGCAAAAAACTCTTACAGAAAAACTCTTGAAGTACAGCCTCTGGTTTTTCCAGCTGCCGATCGGCGTTTTGGTTTACACGGCGCCCGACGCGTGGCATTTGCCGCTCAATCTACTTCGATTTGTCTTTATGACCTCGGGCTTTTTTCTGCTTGCCTATAATTTTTCAAGAGAAAATCGTCCGGAAGATGATTAATAAGCTGTTTGGAAACTCGACAAGCTAAAAATAAAAACGATGCTTTGCCTACGAAACACACGAATTAAACGAAAAAATAAAAACATTTTGAATTTTGTCTTTAAGTTTAGTTTCTTTCGTGTTTTTCGTAGGCAAAAAATTAGTTTCCAAACAGATTCTAAATTATTTATTCGTTTTCCTTCGCAATTTCGCCGATGATCGTGTCTTTGCTGTGGCTGTTTTCGATGATTCGCGCAACCTCTACCTGAACTTCCGCAAAATTCTTTTCAACTAAATTTTCGCCGTGAAAAAATTTATCCGATGTAACTTCTAAAACGGCGAACGGAAACTTGAAATCGCGCAATTCTTCGATCGTTTCAAAACAAACCCGCGCCAGATTCAGGCCCCAAAGCTTGCCTAGAAAAACATCGATCTCGATCTGCTTGCCGTCTGCCTCATAAAAATATCGGTTTTTGCGGATTTCTCTGCCTTCAAATGTTTCAAACGTGTGATATTCAATCTCATTCAGATAGATCTCGGCGAGTTTCCAACGCGCCGAATCTTCGTCAATCGCAAATCTTTGCTGCAATATCCAGGACCATTCTTTTGTTTCGGGAACACGCACCGAACGCAGCCGAAGCCGTGTATTAAAAATATAATTATCAAATATTTGGAGATGCGCGTCCGATCGCGTCATCCGTTCGGGCAGATGCTCAAGTAAAAAAAGCCTGCGAAATTCGTTGCGGTATGTTTTGTTCATTTTCGTAATTGCTTTATAATTTTGTCTTTTCAAATATATTAACAATTTTGGAGTAAACTATGCGTTTTCAACTTTTAATTTTCAGCACAATTTTGATTTTTACGGTCATTTTAACCGGTTGTCCATCCCCAACGCCGACAACCAACGGCATTTCGACCGCTCCGCCGACGAATGCGACCAACAACAGCGGCACGACAAATTCGTCTTTAGAAACAGTCAAAAAGACGCCCGAACAGACAACCAACGATGCGCCGACGCTGGCGCCCGTTTTCAAGGCATATTGCGACGCGATGACCAAAAAGGACGAAGCCGCGCTCAGAAAAGTTTATGCGCAGGCAACCTTGAAGTATCTTGAGAAGCAGATGAAAGAAGAAAAAGCCAAAACTCTGCTTGAATATATGGAAACCGAGCAAGTTTCAAATAAAGTTTGCGAAGTCCGTAATGAAAAAATTGACGGAAATGTCGGGATTGCCGAAGTTAAGACCGAAGGTATGCCAAACGGTGCCAAAATAAAATTTGTCAAAGAAAACGGAGAATGGAAATTAACGACCGATTCGCCTGATTTTGATAGTGTAAAAAAATCGGCGGAAAATTCAAATGCGGCAAAGTAATCTTTTGTAAAGCGCGAAAACGCGGATTTCAACAAGCGTGTCAAAATTGTAAAGTCTGACACGCTTCTTAACATTCGCGTTTTCACCCTTGGCGGCTTAAATCTCTATGAATCAAAGTTTTTCAGACATCGCCGATCAACTTTTTCTCGAAAAACTCGCCAATCCCAAATCCGCAATCCACAATCTGCAATCCCGCTCGCCTGTTCACGTTGTGTACGGCGGCGCGAATCTTTTTAAGGCCGACACGATCGAAAAACTCGGCAAGATCGCGCTTCGATCCCTCGAAACTTACGCGCCGAATTTTGTTGAATTTGCCGATGCGATGTGGCTCTCAGGCGCGGACACTTTGCCAAAATTTGCCGATTTCATCGAAGATCTGGAATTTCGCCTCGCCGACGATCCCGAAAAGGTAAAAGCGGAAAATTATCACGCCTGGTTTGCGTGGACAGTTTACAATCGCGTCATCGAAAAACTTCAAAGAGAACCGATCGAAGATTTTCGCATTGATTTTGAAGACGGCTACGGAATCCGCACCGACGCTGAAGAGGACAGCCACGCCATTTCCGCGTCTGATGAACTGGCTGAGATGATGCGACGCGGAGACGAAGAGACGGTGGGACGGAGCGACAATGCGACGGTGGGACAAAGTGACGGAGCGACACAGGGACAATGCGAATCAGATTTTAATCTCGCTCCGTCGCTCCGTCACTCTGTCCCACCGTCACTTTCCGCCTTCATCGGTTTTCGCATCAAATCTTTCCAGCCTGAAACGTTCCGCCGCGCTGTTCGTACTTTGGAACTTTTTCTGACCAATCTTTTGGCAAAAACCAATCATCAACTGCCCGAAAATTTCGTCGTCACGTTGCCGAAAATCACACAAACGGCCGAGGTCGAAGTTTTGTGCGCGCTTCTCGGCGAGATCGAAAGGCGCACCAATTTACCCGAAAACTTGATCAAGATCGAAATAATGATTGAAACGCCGCAATCCATACAGCTCTTGGAGAAGCTTGCCGAAGCCGGAAGAAACCGCCTGACCTCGGCGCATTTCGGAGCATTTGATTACACGGCGAGTTTTGGAATTACCGCAAATCATCAACATCTTCAACACGACGCATGCCGGTTTGCACGGCAGATGATGCAGGTTCATCTTGCACCGCTTGGAATTCGCCTTTCCGATTCGGTGACGACCGAAATTCCGGTGCCCGTTCATCGGTCGGCGGAATTATCAGAAAAGCAAAAAGCGGAAAACAAACGCGCCTTGCATTGGGCGTGGCGCAAACATTTTAATAACGTCACGTCGTCTCTCATCAACGGTTTTTACCAAAGTTGGGATTTGCATCCGAATCAACTCGCGGCGCGATACGCGGCTGTTTACTCGTTTTTTTTGGAAAGTGCTGACGAACAAAGCGTGAGATTGAAAAACTTTATCGGCAAAGCGACACAGGCATTGCTGACGGGAAACAAGTTTGATGACGCGGCGACGGCACAAGGTCTTTTGAACTTCTTTATTCGCGCCGTCGGATGCGGCGCGATCAGCGAAGAAGAAGCGTTGCAAAAAACCGGTTTAAGATCCGCAGAACTCAAATCGGCTTCATTTGTAAAAATTTTGGCCGAAAGGTGAAAAGTGAAAAAGTTGAAAAGTGAAAAAGCGAAAAA
>JANLTD010000036.1:0-6233 GCA_031362765.1 Acidobacteriota bacterium
GGGTTTGATTTCAACGCGTTTGAAAGCGTCGGTCGCGTAAAGATTTTGCTCGCTTGAAAAAATATCGGCGACCCGTAAAACCTGACCGACGCGTAAATTTACGGCTTTCAAAAGAGCCGCCCGCGTGGTTTTAGAGTTCCCATAAATCAAAACGCGGTTGATGTAAACCTTCTTGCCTTCGTTTTCGACTTTGTACACTACTTTTATTCGGTCTTCCGCCTCGTCCGTTCCGGATTCGATAATGTCGTAACTGATCTTAGTGTCGTAAAATCCTTCGTTTGAATAATATTCCGCAAGTTTTCTCTGCCCGTTGAGAATGCGCGCGCGTGAATATTTTTCACTGATCAGATTTGGTAATTCGGTTTTCAAAACCGCATCGGAAAAAGCCGTGTTGTCCGTAATATCGACGTTTTCAATTCGTGTCGATTTTCCTTCTTCGACGACAAACGTGATGATCAAATCTTCACCGTTCGGCGAAACCCCCTGTTTAACCGAAACTTTTGCCTCGCGGTAACCGAACTCGCGCATTAGTGATTTGATGGTTTCGACATCTTCTCTGAGCAGTTCGGCGCTTGTAAACCCATTTCCGTAGCCAAGATAGGGAATAATGCCCAAAATAGATGCTTCCTGCGATTCAAGGATGGTTCTGATCTCAGCGATCGGCAAGAGTTTTGTGCCTTCGAGCCGAATATCAATGAGTTTTAATTGGCGGTTCAAATCTGCCTGATATTTGACCCCAACCGTCCGTTTGGTCAAATCGGCGCCGCTCAGTGCAGAGCATAAAAGACTCGTATCATTGACCGTATAGCTCGCTTCCGATTCGGTTAGCGCAGGTAAAACGGAACAAACCGGTGTCACATCGGCGAAAAAATAACCTTGTTCCTGAAAATAATTTTCGAGCCGCCGTTCGCCCTCGACAATCGCGGAATAGTCGAGCGTTCCTTCGCGTGTTATCGGTAATAGTTTGGTTTGTGTGCCTTTGCCGACTTTTTCGTTTTTAGCTTCAACCGTGACGTTGATCGTCGGTCCGACTTTGCCTTTGAGACTGATGTTTATCTGATTGGTTTCGGGTTCAAAAACAACGCGCGGTTCGGTTAATTCCGGCGCCAAAAAATTCTCTTCGCGCAAGGCTTTGCGGATTCGCTCGACATCGGCGTTTCGTTTTTCGAGCGAATAATACTCGCCGGGCTGCAGTTTTAGCTTCGAAAGAAACTTATTAACCTCAAAACCTTCGATCTCGATCTTAAATTCGCCGACCTTGGCTTGTTCATTCGGTGTGACATTAAACACAACGCCGACGCGAGTTTCGGCCGATGCCGGTTTTTGGGCAAACGTCACTTCTGATTTGTAATAGCCGTGTTCTCGCAGGTATTCGAGAATCGAACCGGCGTTGTTTTGCAGGATCTGCTCGGTGACGGGGTTTCCGGGCGTCACAATATTAAGCCGAAACAGCAATTCATCTTCGGTAATTTTATCGCCGACCGCATTACCGAGAATGATCGAAACGCGCTCAGCCTGTGTTTTACGCTTGATGATGAAACGGAGACGAACCGTATTTGCGGCGGCTTCGCTGGCTTCGACCATTACAGAAACAACTTTTTTGGTGTCGTAAATTGCCTGAATCGCCTCACGGATTCGAACGCTCGAATACGTTTCGCCCAGAGTATTGCGGGCGATCAGGCGAAACTGTTCGGCAGCGGAAAGATCGCGGTCGTTGCCTTCGAAAGTAATATCGACAGGTTCGACGATCCGGCGGTTCTCATATTTATTTTGAGCAGAAACATTTAAAACAAAAAGCAAACCACCGAGCCACAAAGCCGCCAAGATGTGAAAACGAGCAAATGAAACCCGGCTAAGTATCTCAATAAATTTTCTAAACTCTCGACTTGAACTCGCCATTATTTCTCGCTCTATCAATGTTCAATGAACAAAATCGCCAAAGATCGCCTAACCGACATATATCTAAAATTTCAAAAAAACATTTGTTTTATGAAGGGTAAATAACAGTGTAACAAAAAAAAATCTTGACAAGAAAATGAAACAAGCGTTAGATGTAACGCCTCAGTAAAAAGTTACGGATAAAAGTTTAAAAGAGGCGCAAAGCAATATTTCCGGATCTGGTAATGGTTTAATCAGATCTTCTTAACCTTTAATTTGAGAAAAGATGAAGGGTCAGCAATCTAGTTGACGATAATTTGAGGTCGGCATGAGTTGCTTTGCGCCCGATTTTTAGAAATATGAATTCGTTACCGTCAATCGTCGAACCAAGCGATTTAGAAACTAAAACCTTTTGCGAGTTTTCGCGTAAAATAACTATCACAAATTGCCTTCGGGCAAGATAAAAAGGTTTTGTGGAGAAAATACAAAAAAAATGGCAATGTCTAGAACTAGAAAAATACTTCTCATCATCGGCGGAATGATTGTCGCCTTTATTTTGGTCGCGATCATCGGGTTTGCGCTGATTTTCGAATCAATGGGCAAGCCCGATGTGCCGGAAAACAGCGTCTTGGTTCTGCAGGTTTCGGGAAATTTACCCGATTATGCGCCTGAAGATCCAACCGCCAAACTCTTTGGTGTCAGTCAAACACAATCTTTTACAAGTCTTTTGACACAACTTCGCAAGGCAAAGGTTGATACCCGGATCAGCGGTGTCCTGCTCGACATTAATTTCCCGCAGATCGGTTGGGGCAAGGCGGACGAACTGCGCGACGCGATCAAGGATTTTCGCGCTTCGGGCAAACCGATCTATTCGTATATGGACATCGGAATGAACAAGGAATATTACATTGCGTCTGCCACTGAAAAGATATTTCTGCCGCCGGCGGGCGATCTATACGTCAACGGATTTGCCGCCGAAGCGATGTTTTATAAAGGTTCGCTCGACAAACTCGGCATTGAAGCCGAAGTCATCCAACGCGGGCCGAAATACAAATCGGCGCCCGATCAATACACTAAAAAGCAAATGGGCGACGGACAAAAGGAAGTTCTTAACGCGATTTTGGATGAATATTTCGGACGTTTGAAAAACGCCATTGCCGAAGCGCGGGGCAAAACTCCCGAAGATGTCGCCGCCCTGATCGACGGCGCGCCGTATCACGCCGACGAAGCCAAAAAACTGAATTTAATTGACGATGCCGCCTATCAGGATCAGGTTTACGAGCAAATGAAAACACGGCTCGGTTACAAAACTGAAGACACGCTGCGGACGATCAGCGGAAATTCTTACCGCGAAATTCCGTCGGATACTTTGGGTTTGAACAAGGGTGAAAAGATCGCCGTGATCTATGCTTCGGGTGCGATCAATATGGGAAGTTCGAGCAATAGTCCGTTCGGCGGCGAAATGGTCGGTGCGGACACAATTGTCAAGGCGGTCAACTCGGCGGCAAATGATAAATCAATCAAAGCAATTGTTCTGCGCGTCGATTCACCGGGCGGTTCGGCACTCGCGTCGGATCTGATGTGGCACGCGCTCGAAAATGCGAAGGCGAAAAAACCGCTTGTCGTTTCGATGTCGGATGTCGCCGCTTCGGGTGGTTATTATATTGCTTGTAATGCAAGCAAGATCGTCGCGCAGCCCTCGACCGTGACCGGTTCGATAGGTGTATTTCTGGGCAAACCCGTGATGAAAGGTTTCTACGATTGGCTCGGCATAACCAATGAATATGTGATGCGCGGCAAAAACGCCGGAATCTTTCGCGAAACTGAAAAATGGACGCCCGACGAACGCGCCAAAATGGAATCGCAAGCCGACAAGATATACTTCAACGATTTTCTGCCGAAAGTCGCGGCCGGCCGTAATAAAAATGTCGAAGAGGTCAACACGCTGGCGCAAGGACGAGTCTGGACGGGAACTCAGGCAAAGCAAAATGGTTTGATTGATGAATTCGGCGGACTCGAAAAAGCGATCGACATCGCCAAACAGCTCGCGAATCTGCCCGCCGACAAAGATGTCCGCCGGATCGCTTTCCCGGAACCGCGCTCACTGTTTGAAAGCTATTTCGGCAGTGACGACAGCACATTTGCCGAAACGGAAGAATTCAAAGCGAAAAAAGCGTTGATCCAATCGCTGCCCGAAGATGTCCAACGCTCGCTCCGTTATGCCGAAGTCTTAGACCGCATGAAAAAAGGCGAAGCGATGGTCATGATGCCTTTTGAATTGGAGATCAAATAAAGTTTAAAAGTGAAAAAGTGAAAAAGTTGGTTGATTTAACATTCAGCGAGTAAAGTTTCGCCAAACTTTACTCGCTAAAATCAAAAATAACGTAGAGCAAGGTGCAAATGTTTTTACAGATAAATAGCGGTCTTATCAAGGCTTGGAAGATGCCTATGTTCACAAAGTCATTAACGATAGTGTTGAGTATGTTCGGGATAATATTCACACGAACGGAATTGAAATTTTTTGGAGTCTTTTGAAGAGGACAATTAGAGGAACTTATGTTAGTGTAGAGCCATTTCATCTAGCATAGTATGTAGATGAGCAAGTTTTTCGCTTCAATGAAGGAAAAGGAAAAGATTCTGATAGATTCACGGAAGTAGTAAAATCTATACAGGGAAAAGACTCACATATAAAGAGTTAATTGGCGAAAGCATAGGTCAAAAACCTAAATCAAGGATGCGTTAAAAAAAAGGGCAATACGAAAAAATAAGAGGTATCTGTCTTATGAGCGACACGAAAAAAAACATTCTTAAAATAAAGGTTGAAGGGGATAAAGGCATTCCCGTCGAATCTTTCATAGAACTTTTAGGGCAAACAATTTCGATTTTGAGAGATTTGGACGCAAATATATCGGAATCGGAAAACGGAAATTTAGACTGGGAAATCGTTGCGGCAAGTCTTAATAGTCCACTTAGTTTATCTGTCGAATCGCGGTCTGATCTAGGTATAAATAATGGCAGTGAAGTTATTCACGCTTATTTACACGGAGTAGATGTTTTAGCAAAAGGGAAAACTGAATTACCACAGTTTTTCACAACGAAAACTTTGCAAAAGGCTAAATCACTTACATCTGTTTTCACACAAGGAATTACTAAAGTTTCATTTTCAACAAATGGCGACGATGCTATTACAACAACGAAACACACTTTTGAAAACGCGCAAATTGTTATTGAACATAATACAGAAGTTCAAGATGATTATTTGCCGCCTGACGAAAATTCATCAGAAGTTACCTTTATATTGCCGCAGATCGAGCGTGTTAAGGAAAAGGCAACATTAGTTGGTAAATTGGAAGTTGTGAGCGTTCACGGAACAGAACCGCATTTTGTTATTTTTGATCCATTAACCAAAAAGAAGATTGATTGTTATTTTGATGAGAAATATTTTGAGGAAATTCAAGCACTGCTTTCCTTAGAACCGTATCGCGTTCAAGTAACAGGCAAGGCAAGGTATGATAAAAACGGCAATCCCACTTCTATTCGTGTTGAACAATTCAGAAGATTGCGAAATCAAAAAGATTTGCCTCAATTCAAAGATTTGGCACATATCAATCTTACCGGAGATGTTGATCCGACAGAATATATAAGGAGGTTGCGAAATGAGTAATTCTTTAATTCAGTATTGGGATTCAGACGTACTTATTCACGCACTCCAAAGAACTCCCGGACACTTAGCCGAACTCGAACCTTTAATTACTGAGGCGGAAAATGGAAATATACAAATTCTGCTTTCAACTTTCACTCTGATGGAAATATATAAGGATTTAGACGGGGTAAACGCTATATCTAAAGAAGATGATGAATTGATTACAGCGTTTTTTGAAAATCCTTACTTCATATTCAAAGATGTTACGCATCCAATCGCTTTAAGTACAAGACAGATTTCACGCGAATTTGGGATTAAGCCGAAAGATGCTGTTCACGTTGCAACTGCCCTTTACTACAATGTGCCTGTTTTATTCAGTTATGATGATGGACTTTTAAAGAAAAGCGGAAAAATTGGAAATCCACCATTAGAGATAATTAAACCTTTCTGGACGGGACAACCAACTCTTGTTGGAATGGATTTAGAACAAGTTGAAGACGCAGAAAACGCACAAGTGGAACAAAGTGAAATTTCACTTTCGGAGCAAATCAACGAAAAAGAAAACATCGAAATCGAACAAACAACAACTGCCGCCATCGAAGAGTCAACTATTGGAGTCGAACAAGAATGATTAATTTCTGGCATTTACCACTTTAGCCAAAAAACTTATCACATTCCAAAAAGAGAATTTGCCGCCGAAAACACCGCGATT
>JANLTD010000044.1:0-3476 GCA_031362765.1 Acidobacteriota bacterium
TTTTCTGCTTCCATTTTCCTAAATTCCTTCCAAATAAAGATCATTCGCTGAACAAACGTCCACATCGAACCGATTGCCAAAACCCACAAAACTTGCGGCATTCTGTTAAATAAATAGAAGGTTGAGTTCCAATCCCAGGTTGAAAGTGCGCCGATGATAAACAGCACGATTCGTTCAGGCCGCTGCATAAATCCGACATTCGCTTTCACACCAAACGCTTCCGATCGCGCCGTCGAGTAGCTGACCATAATTGAACCAAGCCAGCCGACCCCAGCCAGAAAGACGTTCAAAATCGAATGTTGCGGCGTGTTTGAGGCGTAGAAAACCATGATGCCGAGAAAGCAAACCATATCGGAAACACGGTCGAGCGTCGAATCAAGGAAACCGCCGAATTTTGTCACATTGCCCGTCAGGCGCGCCACATTGCCGTCGAGCATATCAAACAGATTGGCGACAATTAAGACGATTCCCGCCCAGAAAAACTCGCCCATGCCAAACAAAACGCCGCAACCGACATTGATCATCACGCCGATCGTCGTCAAAATATTCGGATGCACACCGGCAGACGCAAGGGATCGCACCATCGCATTGATGACCCGCATTGCTCCGCGTCCGATACTTGCTCCAAACATTCTTTTTCAGTGGTCAGTGGTCAGTGATCAGTGGTCAGGACGCTTTTACTGTCCACTGACCACTGACCACTGCCTACTTTTCTAAATCGTGAATCGTTGTTAATCTGTAAATCTCAAAATTGCGAAAACCTTTCGGCGTCTTAACTTTAATTGTATCACCTTCTTCTTTGCCCATTAAGGCTTGTCCAATTGGCGAAACGGTTGAAATCAAACCGTTTTCAGGGTCGCTTTCTTCAGAAGTGACAAGCCGGTAAGTAAGTTTTTCGTCACTGTCAATATCGTAAAGGACAACTTTCGACCCGTACGCGGCGCAATCGGTCGGGAGTTTTGAAATATCAATTGACTCAACTTCACCAAGCCGCTGTCTGACTTGGGCAATGCGCGCCTGGACGATTGATTGACGTTCCATCGCGGCTTTATATTCGGCGTTTTCGCGAAGGTCGCCAAATTCCCGCGCCTTCTGGATTTCCTTCGGCAACTTAAAATGAAGTTCTTCTTCCAGTGAATCTAATTCGTCTTGTAATTTTTTTCTAACTGCTTCCATATTTTCGAGTGGAGAGTAGAGAGTAGAGAGTAGAGAATTTTCTCCCTACTCTCTACTCTCCACTAATTTAAAGTTTCGATTCGTTCGGTGCGGCAAATGAAATGCCGATGTCACGTGCCGTGCGGACAAGCTGCCCGTCAACCGGAACGGTTTTGAGATTTTTTACCGCTTCATCCAACGGAACCGTAATAACCTCGCCGGCTTTCAAGGCGACCATCTTGCCGGTTTGTCCGTTTGCCAGTGCGCGAACCGAATTAGCACCGAAATTTGTTCCGAGCATTCGATCAAATGCGTTCGGACTACCGCCGCGCTGGAGATGTCCGAGCACGACACAACGCGATTCTTTGCCGGTTTCAGATTCGATCCGACGCCGCAGATGACTCCCGACGCCGCCGAGCCGCATTGCTTCCTTGTCCATATAGATCGGTTGCGTTCCGACCTCGACAGCGCCTTCCGCGACCACGATATTCGTGAACCGTGACCCGCCTTTTTCGCGTTGGCGGATTTTATCGAGCATCGAACTGACCGAAAAAGGAATTTCGGGAATCAAAATAACGTCGGCACTGCCGGCCATTCCGCAATGAAGCGCGATCCAACCAGTGTTTCTGCCCATTACTTCTAAAATCATCACGCGGTCGTGCGAGGCGGCGGTCGTATGCAGACGGTCGAGTGCTTCGGTCGCAATATCGATCGCCGTCATAAAACCGAATGTCAATTCGGTCGCTGACAGATCGTTGTCAATCGTTTTCGGCACTCCGATGACCGGAAATCCGCGCCGGTGAAACTTCTCGGCGATCGCCAGAGTTCCTTCACCGCCGATCACGATCAATGCTTCGATTTCGAGTTTTTTCAGATTCTCCAGTGCCTCGTCTATCGGCAACTCGGGAATAATTGTTTTCCCGTCGACGACCTTGCAAAAACTTCCACGATTTCTGGTGCCAAGTATCGTTCCGCCGCGCGGAAGGATGCCGCTGACCGCTTTAAGATTTAGTTTGACTGTATGAGTCGCGCCTAAAATTCCTTCGAAGCTATCCTCAATACCGATACATTTCATCCCAAATTCGCCGACCGCCGTTTTGACAACTGCCCGAATCACCGCGTTTAATCCCGGAGCATCGCCCCCGCCAGTCAAGATACCGATTTGTTTATACATAAAAAGAAGTTCGCAAAGCAAAAAATGTATTTTACATTATGAAGCCGAAAAATTCTAAAATCCAACTAATAATTATTTGATAATTATCACTTTCCAAGACTTTTCACACTTCGATTGACATCTTCCCAATAGTTTTTGCATGTTCGTTTCCTTGAAAAGCAACCCGGAAACTTTTCGTATTAGCTTTGCTTGATTCACTTAAAGCAAAAACTCAGACACCTGGCGCTAAAATTCCAGCAATCGTCCAACCCCTTCGAAATTTGCTCATCTTTTTCTTTGCCGGCGATTTATTTCTATCGTTTCATTGAATTTTGCTCATATGATTTACTTGACACTTATTCAATATAAGCAGATAAATTAACCAAAGACTCGTGCAAGCAAACCGCGGACAAACCAAAAGCGCCGATCAATCAATTAAAAAACGAGCACGTTTCGCAGACTATTTTGGGTTCGAACGCAACGTCGTGATTGTTTCCGAGGTCGTTTCTTTGCTTTTCGCCGGCGAAGAACTTTGGAAAAAGGTTTTGCCCAAATATCTCGAATCTCTCGGTGCGAGCGGAGGAATCATTGGCCATTTCGGCACCGCGAAAGATTTTCTCGACGCAGTTTATCCATATCCGGGCGGCTTCGTGGCAGACCGCGTTGGATACAAACCGTTTTTCATCGCCACGTTCACTTGTTTCGCACCCTTTCGTGGCGCTGTCGTTCTCGCGGCGAACTTTGCCGAACTTATCTTTGCATTTATAATTGGCGGACTGCGCAAGATCGGCGAACCTCCGCGTAAACCGTTGATCGTCAATTTTGCCGCTCGGCAGCTCCGGGCACGGACAATTGGTTTGTATTATCTCGTGCGAAGTCTGACAATTACTACTGCGGCGACAATCGGAGGGCGTTTGTGTAAATTTTCGCCGGAAACGCCATTTGTCGCAGCGGGAGTGATCGGTATCGTCGGAACCCTCGTTTTTATCTTTACCGTTGACGCGCGTTTCGCAAGTTGATTCGACCAAAATTAGGTTTTGTTAAAACAATCGAAAAAAATGAAATTTTTTTACCAAAAGCCGGTAAAATTGGAATGGCGATTTTTTATCTTGACGGCGATGTTGATTTTTGTCCTTCAAACGCCGGCACAAACGCCTGACGCGAAAAT
>JANLTD010000053.1:0-2879 GCA_031362765.1 Acidobacteriota bacterium
GGCTCGGTTTGTTTAACCGGTTCCGTCTTAACAGGTTCGGGGTTCCGATACGGCTCCTGCCGTACATACGGTATGGACGGTGGACGAAAAAGAACTTTGAAAGCAACCGCCGCGCCGACACCGGAAACCATCAGCAAAAAAATAAAGATACTACCGATAGTCAATGCGATCTTGCCGTAATTCATCGGTTTCCCGGACGCATTCGGCTTTGGCGCGTAATTATTTTGATATGTGCTAAAATCCTGTGCCTGATTGCGATACTGGGTCAGCGTTTCGCTTCGGAATTCCGCTGTCGGCTGGACACTTTGATAATAATTCCCCGCATTTGAAACGTTCGCCAGCTGCGAACCGCATTGCCAGCAATAATCGATCATTGCGCCGTTTTGAAAATTACATTTTTGACATTGTTTCATTCGTTTTCACCTCTCTCCGCAGATTAGACATCGCTTCGGATAACTTTTTGCGTAAAAAAAATACAAGCGTCAAAATTCATTCCCACACTCGTGCAAATCCAAAACAATCGCCAAAAATGGTAAAACATCTTGCAAATCTTAAAAATAAGGAGATTGGAAATAAAAAACACTTCCAATCTCCTTTCCTATTTTAACCCGAACAATTAATTTTCGTAAGGCTTTAATTGGTCGGTGATCTTTGATTTGTCGCCGACGACGACGATTGTCATTCTATCTTCCGTAAGATATTTCTGAACCATTGATTGCACGTCTTGCGGGGTGACGGCGTTGACTTTTTGAATATACGAATCAATATAGTTTTTATCGAGATCGTTGTAATTCATAAATTCAAGTTGACCGGCTACGCCGCCGCGCGTCGAATTTTGTAGGACGTAAATTCCGGTCATATAGTTTTTGATGCCTTGCAGTTCAGCGTCCGACGGCGGTTCGGTTCTGAGGCGATTTATTTCAAACAAGATCTCTTTGATCGAAGCGCCTGTAAATTGGGTCGTCACATCTGCCGATTCATACCAGTAACCTGTTTTGTAACGGGTCCAAACCGTGCTGTTGGGCGAATATGTATAGCCTTTGTCTTCACGAATATTTGCCGTAATGCGCGAACCGAAACTGCCGCCGAGGATATTATTCATCACCGTAAATTTAACGAAATCGCTGTCAGACGGCGAAACTGCCGGCATTGCGACATAGATCGTTGATTGCGGCGAATTCGGACGATCAATGACCGTTAAAGAGCGTTTGGCGTTGATCGCCGGCACATTGCGAATCGCCGGCGCACCTTTTTTCCAACCGGCGAAAAGTTTTTCGATCGTGGATTTGACCTTTGCGCCGTCGAATTGACCGACGACGTAAAGAGAGGTGCGCGCCGCGCCGTAATTGTCGTTATAAAATGCTTTGACATCTTCGAGTTTGTAGTTTTTGACGACCGTTTCCGTCGGAAAGATCTCGCCATACGGATGATTCGGGAAAATAACCTGTCGGAATTTTTCGAGCGCGATCGTTCCGGCTTGCGCTTTGGTAATTGCGAGTTCCTGCAATTTATTGGTGCGGATGGTTTCCAGATCTTCCGCCGCAAATTTTGGATTCAAAAGAGCATCGGCCATCAGCGTCAAAAACCGCGTGTCAAATTCCGAAAGAACTTCGCCGCCGATGGTTGTTTTATCGGTTTGCGCGGCGGTAAAAATACTTCCGCCCATATCGGCGGTTTCACGCGCAATGGCTTCGGCCGAATGCGTCGCGGTGCCTTCTTTCAAAAGCGACGCGACCATTTCCGAGATCCAGCGTTGTTCCGGCTTTTCGTTCAGGCTTCCGGCGCGGACATTGGCAACGATCTGAACTTTCGGCACAGAACCGTACGGCACGAGCGTGATGCGCATTCCGTTTTTTAAGCTGTAAGTTTCAGCCGCCGGAAAAACAAACGCTTTCGGCGGGCCGCCCGCCGGCGGCGTTTCTTTTTGCGCGAAAAGATTAAAAGCGAAGGAAAAAAGCATCAACGCAGAGACGCAGAGACGCAGAGATTTATTAATCATTTTTGAATTTTGAATTTTGAATTTTGAATTTTTCATTGATTTGCCTCCTTATTCTCCCGTTTTGCTCGTTTTTTCGGGATTGACGATGACGACGGTGCGGTTTGTTTTCCGCAGATATTCTTTCGCCGTGTCCTGAATGACCTTTGGCGTGACTTTGCGAAAATTATTTTCGATCTGATTGATCTGTTCCGGCTTATCGTCAAAGAGCGCGAAGCTCGCCAACAGATCAGCGCGTCCGAAACCGCCGAATTGCTGCATCGTTCGTACCCCACCGGGCCGCTGCGGGCGCTGGTCGGCGTGCCGCTCATCCTGCGCGACAAGCTCATTGGCGTGCTGGGCGTCGCCAACCGGCGCGGCCAGCCCGCCTTCACCCGCACCGACCTCGACCTATTGCGCGGCATCGCCAGTCAGATGGATACGGCCATCTTTGAGAACCTGGCCACCCAGCGCCTGCGCGGCGCGTTTGGCCTGTGCGTCGGCCCGCAGGTCATGGAGCGTTTGCTCACCATCTCCGACCGCGACTTGCTCAGCGGCGAGCGCCGGATGGTCACCACGCTCTTCTCCGACATTCGCGGCTTCACCAATATGTCGGAGCACATCGAGGCCGAGGTGCTGCAAACCGTCCTCAACGACCACCTCTCGGCCCTCACCGATCTGGTGCTGGCCTACGAGGGCACGCTCGACAAGTACATTGGCGACAGCGTCATGTGCTTCTTCAACGCGCCCGAAGACCAGCCCGACCACGCCCTGCGCGCCGTGCGGCTGGCCTTGGAAATGCAAAGGCCCACCGCGAGATCATGGCGCGCTGGGCCGACCGCCTGCCGCTGCCGGCCATCGGCGTCGGCCTCAGCACCGGCGAGACCATGATGGGAAACTTTGG
>JANLTD010000787.1:0-2296 GCA_031362765.1 Acidobacteriota bacterium
GCGGCTGATTACGACGGCGACGGCAAAGCCGATTTTGTCGTTTTTCGTCCGAGCGAAGGAAATTGGTATCTGTTCCAAAGTCAATCAGGAGTTGCGGTTTATAATTTCGGTCTGAACGGCGACAAACCGATTCCGGCACAATCGAACTAACTTTTTGTTGGTTGCAAAATACGATGCGGAAGTTGAAATTCAACTTCCGCGTTTTCCTTATTATTCAGGCTCTTGGTGTGTAATATTAACAAATATGAAAATTGCAATATTAGGCGCGGCCGGTGTCGGTGCAACGTTGGGGAAAAGATTTGCGGATATCGGTCACGAAATTTATTTTGGCGTTCTGAATCCACCAAAACATACCGACAAAACATCTTTTGCGACAATCGGAACTGCCGCCGACGCGACAAAAGTTGCAGATTTGATTGTTTTGGCGATTCCATTTGCTAAAGTTGCCGATGCGATCGCGAATTGCGGCGATATTTCCGGAAAAATTATTGTTGATTGTACAAATCCGTTAAGAATGGTTGACGGTGAATTGGGATTATCAATCGGTTTCGACACTTCCGCCGCCGAACAAATTGCTGAAATTGCCGGTGGCGCAAAAATCGTCAAATGTTTCAATCAAACAGGGGTCGTCAATATGGATAAACCTGCATACGATAATGGCAAAGCCGTTCAATTTGTTTGCGGTGACGATGCCGAGGCACGAGAAACAGTCAGAAAATTAGCTGAATCGATCGGATTTGATGCAATTGATGCCGGCGAATTGAAAAATGCGCGCCTTCTTTAAGCTTTTGCCGCACTCTGGATCCATCTGGCATTTACAACCGATTTGAAACTTAATTTTGCTTTTTCACTTTTACGCCGATAGAAAGATGTCCAATTATTTTACAAAAAGCCGTGTCGAAACCTTTAGCGACGGCGTATTTGCGATCATTATCACGCTATTGATTTTGGAAATTAAAGTGCCGGAAATGCACGCGCCTGTCACAATCCGCGAGCTTGCCGGAAAACTTTTAGATATTATTCCGAAATTTATTGCCTGGGTGATCAGCTTTTTGACGGTCGCCGTAATTTGGGTCAATCATCACCGGCTTTTTGAATCGCTTAAACATATTAACCACGGTATTTTTTGGCTTAACGCAAACCTGCTTTTATGGGTTTCATTTCTGCCATTTCCGACTGCATTGATGGGTGATTATCCGCAAAATTCATTGGCTGTCAGCTTTTACGGTTTGTCGAGCTTTATGATGGGTATTGCCTTTCTGATTTTTCGCATTTATATGTGGAAATTTCCTGAAATAACCAATGACTTTACAAAAGATGAATTATGGCGCGGTGTCCGAAATGTTTTTCTTTTCGGTCCTTTTACTTCCCTTATCGGCGCCGCGACGGCTTGGATTCATCCCTTTATTGCTTTTGCCTTCTATGCTTTAGTCACGATTTATTTTATTTTCCCAAAATCAACGGCACTAGAAAAAACTGATGATTTACCATAAACTTTCAACGGATTTTACTTAACTTCTTTTTCATACAAACGCTGTTTTCGACCCCTTCATATTGCCCGTAATTCGGAATCACCACGTACTGCGATTTTTCATAAAGACGAATTGCTTCGGGCTGTTTATAACCTGTTTCCAAAATTGAACTCGTAAAGTTTAATTCAGTTGCCCATTTTTCCAATTCTTTTAAGATTTCAACGGCAATTCCCTTTCCGCGACTTTCTGGACGAACAAACATTCGTTTGATTTCGACCATTTCAACGTCATACTTTTTGAATGCCCCGCAACCGACTGCAAATTGGTTTTCATACGCAACCACGACATTATTTATCGAATCAATTTTATTAAATTGTGCATAAAAAGAGTGTTCTGCGCCGTCACGAATGCTCAGATCTTGATCAAGCAATCTGACAAGCTCCTGAAAATCAGTATCTTCCGAATCTGTTCTGACAATTCTTAACATCTATAATTCAATCACGATCGGCGTTTGCGACGGTTCATAACTTTCATCACAATTTGAGGCGTTGACAAATTTTACGCCGAACTTTTCTGTTTGACCGTATCCGCAATGAATATGACCGAAAACGTGAAGTTTGAGTTTGCCGAAGACAGAGATTTCTTCAACTCGTTTTCGTAATTCTTCGCAACCTGTGTTTTCAACCCAATATTTTCGCGGAACTTCATCCAAAATACCATTGGGCGGCCCGTGCGTGATCAGAATGTCAATATCGGCCGGAATCAATTTCCACTTTTCAGCGAGTTCCGCGCCGCGATTCAAGTTAAACGCCCAATCAAAAAAC
>JANLTD010000094.1:0-5002 GCA_031362765.1 Acidobacteriota bacterium
CTAAGAAAATCTGCCTACGCGCACACACGCGCACATTCGAAAAAAAACATTTTTACCAAATCTTTTTTCTTGTTTTCGTGCGTGCGCGTGTGCAAAATTTCTTAGTTTTCAAAACTTCTGCAATTTTTAGACCGCTCAGTAATGATTATTTTTTAAAGATTTGTGAAGTAATCCGGAAAAATTGCACAAACCCGATGACCGCACCGATGATTATTCCGCCGACAATGCCCCACGGCGAACTTCCCATCAGCAAATCGGCAAACCAACCGATCACGAGCATAAAAACAACCGAGACGAAAAGAACGATCGCCGCCGAATAAGCCAAACCGCTCTGACGAATCGTTTCGCCGGGCGATTCGGGTTTGTATTCGTTCTGAAACATCGGCGATGCCGAATCGTAGTTCGTTTTTTCATCATCGAAAATCGCGTTATTCGACGTTTCGGCGGCGGACTTCCGGGTTGAATCCGGAGTTTCAAATTCTTCGCTCACGATTTCGATGAGTGGTTCGGGTTTCGGTTCTACATTCTCAAACAGCGGCTCCGGATTTTGTTCTAAGGCCTCATTTGCCTGCGCAGTTTCAGCAACAGATTCAATCAGTTGCGAAAAAAAGTCCGGGTCTTCGGAAATCTCGAAAACGGGAATGATCTTAAGGTCTTCGGACGTTTCTTGAGTCGCCAACGGCGCGGAAAATTCCTCGTTTTCAATCCGATTGACGAAAGTTTTTCTGACTCTGCTTTTTTTTTCGGGCGTTTCGTGAGTCGTCAAATGTGCGGAAACCTCCTCGTTTTCAGGTGGATTGGCGACAGTTTTTCTGACTCTGCTTTTTTTTTCGGGCGGCATTTCTTCGTCTGCCTCGAGCATTTTTTTTACCATTTTATCTTCTATTTAGCCTTTTTTGTACCGAACAATATTGATAACATTTTGTCCTGAATTTCCGGATTCGACACCAATTTACTATGGCCGACACATTGATAAAGTTCGGATGTAACAGGCAATATTCTTTTATTTCCAATGGTTTGCGCTTTCAGCGAACGCTGTGTGACAACGCTGTCGCCCATCGCAAAAAGCAATGATTTCAATTCCGCGGACGTTACCTTTGTGCCGTCCGTGCGCTTAAAAGAATCGGCCTTAAATTGTACTTTCCAACTATTTTTTTTCTCGTCGCGCAAAAGCAATACGGCGTTTTGCGTTTCTTTGCAATCGGCTCCCATCAAATAGATCGAAACGGGCAGTTTGTCGCGCGTATTCGCGTCCAATGCAGTTTGAAAACGCTTCGCCCGATCCAGAACGGCTTGAAAATACGCTTTTGCATTGCGTTGCTCGCCGGCGCTTAAATTTTTCTTGAAATCTTTATCCTGCCAGACCGTCCAGCCGTATTTTTCCCACTCATTCACGTCGTAAAGGTCAATCGCCAGCGGCTTTAAATTCTGGTCGTACGCCATAAAAGTTCCGTCGTGCGGCAGCAACTGATAAATCGCCGGAATCGTGAAAATATCAAATCGGTCAATGGTTCTGATAAATGGCAAATTTATTCCGCCGCCAATGTAAGAAAGTCCGCTGAGAAGCGCATTAAGCGACAGGATCGAGCCTTCGTTCGGCGTGCCGAGTAAAAAGATCTTCTCAAAATTGCGCGCCCCGGCCCAGGTCGGTTTCGACTTTCCGGTCGGCAGATCGGAATCGCCGTACATCGCCGCGTAACGCGCGATCAATCCGCCCATCGAATGCGCGATAACATTGAATTTCAGATTCCGTTTGCCGAGTTTACTCTTTAAGGTTGCGATCTTTTGCATCAAAAGCCGCGCATTTTCGACATTATCGCGCCGCCAATCATACGGAAAAACGTAAAAACTGTCCTGATAATCGCTTTTTTGCGGGTTTGTCCAACTTGCTTCCCGGTAACCGCCGCGTATTGTCAGTGCTTCGATCAACCGTTCATAAATTTCGACTTCGGGTAAGAATTTTACAAGCTTAATTGTTCTGAGAATATCGCCGGCAACGAGATCGTCAAGGTTTCGCGCCAGATTAGCGGAAATCGGCAACCGTATATCATCATCTTTTGCCCTTTGTGTTTTGAACCAAACAAGTTCATCAGTTTTACTGTTGATAAGCTCCGAACCTGTGATGCCCGGAATGATTATCAATGGATTTTTCCCCTTTGGCGCAACCTCGGTAATTTGAGTATCCTGAGCGTAAGCAACTGATGCGAGAACAAAAAATACCTGTAAAAACAAAATAGCGAAAGACCTTCGCGGAAATTTTTTGAGCATAAAATTCCTTGATAAAATAATGTTAGTCAACTAAATTTAGCACTTTCGGCAAAACGAAAGCAATGCCTCATTTTTTCTGTTCAAGAACAGATGTCTGATTTGCCGAATTCAGCTCATATTTGATTCCGCGCCAGTTTATCTTGCGCGAAATCAGCGCACCAAACGCGTTGTAAAAAAAGAGTGCGGGCGAAAAGGTCCAAAGCGTATTTTGCGTCCAAAATTGTTTATTCAGTTCGTTTTCGTAATTTTTGAGAACTAATTTGACGGCATTTAAGCGGAGCCACGATTTGCCGATACTGAAAACTGAAATCAAAATTAAAGAAACGAGCGAAAACCAAAATGCGGCCGAATTTGCAGTGTAAAGCACGAGGTTAATGATTCCCCAAACCCAAACCAGATTGAAAAGCCCGGCGCCGATAAATGATTGTATCCAAAGATGCGGAGCATAAACCCGCGTGATCTTCATCTGCCGCGTCGTAAATTCGAGACATTCCTTCAAAGTACAGTTTTCGATCGAAACCGCCAGGGCTTGCGGAACGAAAAAAATTGCCAGGCCGTTTTCTTTCATCGCCCGCGTGACCGCAAAATCATCCGACAGCGTACCGCGCCATTTTTCGCGCATATTGATTTTCTCAAACGTCTCGCGACGAACCGCCATCGAGCCGCCCCAGCAAAAATTGCTTTTCACATTCGCGCCCAGCGCCGAGGCGATCGAAGCATTCCAAACCGCGCGCATTTCCGACGCAACACTGAATTTCTTTGAAAGAAACCAGCGATAGGCGGTTGCCGCGCCGATCTTTTCATCCGCCAGGGGCGCGATCAGATCTCTCAGCCAATTTTCCGTGGGACGCGCATCGGAATCAACAAAAACAAAAACTTTTGATTCATCCGAAACGTGCAAAACGGCTTCGCGCAGATTATGAACTTTTTGGCTTTCATTTTCGGATTTTCCCGCCACCACAAGTTTCGCCGGGATATTTTCACCGCGGAGACGCTGAGACGCTGAGTTTTCTTTTAATTTTCTCTGCGACTCTGCGTCTCGGCGGTGAATTATTTTTTCAATTACTGAAACGGCTTCGTCGCGTTCCGAATCAACCACAAAAATGACTTCGTACCGCGGAAAATTCTGCCGAAAAAGCGCGGAAAGATTTTCTTCCAGATCTTCGTCAAGCCCACGACACGGCGCGACCACGGAAGCAAACGGCGCGAAATCGGACGGCGGTTTGCCAATCTCTTGTTTGAAGAAATTTAAGTACTCGATCCCGCCGCGAAAAGATTTCCAGCTCAGAAAAACGAGGGCGGCAGCGAAAAAGTAAAAAACGAAAATCATTTTAATAGTTTCAAGTTCCAGGTTCCAAGTTTCAGGTTCCAAGCGCCAAGTCGGATTCGCTTAAACTTGGAACCTGGAACCTGGAACTTGGAACTTAAAAAAACGGTTTCAAATTATCGATCGTTTTAAGAGTTGCGCCGCGATTTTTTTGTATTACTTCGAGTGCGTTTTTTGAAAGTTCTTCTCGTTTTTCCGTATTTTTCAAAAGCTCTGCGAAAACCCGGAACAAATCATCGGCAATAGTTTCTTCGTTCGTTTCGGGCAATTGGATGAGCGCATTTTTGTCTAAAAATTCTTTGACCGCCGCGACAAAATTCATTGTATAAAAACCCGTCACGATCGCTTTGCCCGAAACAGCCGGTTCTAAAATGCTCTGTCCGCCGTGCGGGATAAGACTGCCGCCGACGAAAACTATTTCGGCCAGCGGAAGGACGGCGCGGAGTTCGCCGATCGAATCAAGCAGGATTATTTCCGCCGTCCTGTCTCCTTCCGCCGGATCCGCTGACCGCCGCGCCCAATCAAAACCCGTCGCTTTTATCAATTCGGCGACTTCCGCAAATCGTTCCGGGTGACGCGGCGCGATCAGCAGACGCGGCAGATTGTCGAGCGAATCTTTCCAGAGTTTTTTGAACGCTTCGAGAATCCATTTTTCTTCCGGCGCGTGCGTGCTTGCCGCAACGATCAGCGGCGCGTCTTTTGTGACGGCAAATCGGGCTCGCAAAACGGCCGTTAATTCGCTTGGTTCAAAACTTTGGTCAAACTTGATATTGCCCGTCACACGAACCTTGCCCGGATGCGCGCCGAGCGACATCAACCGGTTTGCGTCCGCGTTTTCCTGCATCAGCGCCAGATCAACATAGCTTAAAACACGGCGGATAAATTTTTTGATATAGGAATAACGCTTAAATGATCTTTCCGAAAGCCGGCCGTTGACGATGACAGTTTTCGCGCCGCTTTTGTTTGCCTCGCGCAAAAAATTAAACCACAGTTCGGTTTCCATCAAAAGCACGACTTCGGGCTTAAACCGGCGCAAAGCGCGGCGCACGCTGAATTTGAAATCAAACGGAAAGTAAAAGATCGTATCTGCTTTATTTTTAAAAATGTTCTTTGCAAGGATCTGTCCGGTTCGGGTTGTCGTCGAAATTATCAGGCGATGCGCGGGAAATTGTTTTGTCAGTTCTTCGACGAGGGAGCGCGCCGCGTTCGTTTCGCCGACCGAAACGCAATGAATCCAAATGACCGCGCTTTCGCCGGCTTCAAATTCCGGCAAAAACCCGAATCTTTGCCAAAAACCCGATGCATATTTTTCACGTTTCAGCAAAAAAATCGGCGACATTAGAATGAAGCCGACCGCGAGCAGAAAACTGTAAAGTATGAACATTTATAGTCGAGAGTCGAGAGTCA
>JANLTD010000112.1:0-3621 GCA_031362765.1 Acidobacteriota bacterium
GTGAAACCAACTGGCTCAGGCAAAGACTCTCAATTCGTGTTTTATTTCTCATTCGTGAGCTAATCTTGTTTCATTTGGCGCGTAATGTGTAGCGGTAAGTTTAGGCGAAGTAATTGAAAGGGAGAATAACAATGAAAATTAATATTTCGGGCATTATGAAGAAAGCAATGTTTTATAAATCAAATCAATTTCGAGCATCAAAAGCTAGATTGATTTTACGCAGTTTGGTTGTGCTGGCATGTTTGGCTTTGGCTTTGCCGGTGATGGCGGGTTGGGTGCAAAAACAGAAAATCACTTCGACGCCGCGCGGTGTCGGCGCGCAATTCGGCAACGCGGTCGCCATTAACGGCAACACGATGGTTGTCGGGGCACGGTTTGACAGCACGACCGCTTCACAAGCCGGCGCGGCTTATGTTTATGTTCTAAGCGGCGGTGTTTGGACACAGCAGGCGGTTTTGCTTGCAGGTGACGGCGCGTTAGCCGACAAATTCGGTTATTCGGTGGCGATCAGCGAGAATACGATCGTCGTCGGAGCATATAACGATGATTCACCGCTCTCGAACGCCGGCTCGGCTTATGTTTTTGTCCGCAGCGGCACGACCTGGACGTTTCAGCAAAAACTAACGGCAAGCGATGCCACGGCTGACGACGAATTCGGCAATGCCGTTGGAATTATTGGCGAAGTGATCGTCGTCGGAGCGCATTTTGCCGACCTTCCGGGTAATTCACAGGCGGGTTCGGCATATATCTATCGACGCACCGGAACTGTTTGGACGCAAACTCAAAAACTCATTCCGGTCGCCGCCGTCGTGCTTGGAGATCATTTTGGCGAATCGGTAGCCATCAGCAGTATGCTTGCCATCGGCGCGGCGGGCGACGATACGCCGTTCACAGCCGCCGGTGCGGTTTATGTTTTTGCCGAAAGTGGCGGCAGTTACGTTCAACAGCAAAAACTCACTATTGCCAGTGGCGCAAACGGCGATTCTTTCGGCAATTCGGTTGCCATCGAAGGCAACACGCTCGTTGGCGGAGCATTGCAATACACGCCGATTGTCGGGCAACCGGCTTACGGTGCGGCTTATATTTATGAATTTAACGGCTCAACCTGGGTTTCGCAAGGGAGAATTGTCGCCTCGGACGGTGCATCGGTTGACCGCTTCGGCTATTCGGTGGCGGTCAGCAATAATGTCGTCGCCGTCGGTGCGCGCGAAGACGATACGGTTGCCGGTGGACCCGATGCCGGTTCAGCATATATTTTCACGCGTAGCGGCATAACCTGGACACAGCAGCAAAAGTTAGCGCAAAGCGATCCTTTCAACGGCGACCGCTTAGGCGGAAGCATCGCCCTGAGCTTTGGCAATCTGGTTGTCGGCGCGGCGGAAAAAGCTTTAACAAGTCCTAATGGTCAAGGTGCGGTATATTATTTCACGCAAATAAATAAAACACGGTTTGATTTCGACGGCGACGGAATTGCGGATATTTCAATTTTCCGGCCCATAAACGGTCAGTGGTGGTACCAGCGAAGTTTTGACAACAGCGTCAGGGCACTAACATTCGGAACTTCATCCGATAAACCGGTTCCGGCCGATTACGACGGCGACGGCAAAACGGACATCGCTTTTTACCGCCCGTCAACCGGCGAATGGTTTGTTTTGCGAAGTTCCAATAATAGTTTCTATTCAATTCCCTTCGGCATCTCGACCGATAAACCGGCGCCCGGCGATTATGACGGCGACGGTTTTGCCGACGTTGCTATTTTTCGCCCGTCCGAAGGCACTTGGTATATCAATAAATCTTCCGGCGGAACCCAAATATCGCAATGGGGAGGTCCCGGTGACGTGCCGGTTAACGCGGATTATGACGGCGACGGCAAATCGGACATTGCCATCTTTCGTCCGTCCGACGGTTCGTGGTGGCTCAATCGCTCGACAGCCGGCGTAACCGTCACGACATTCGGAGTCAGCACGGATAAACCGGTACCCGCCGATTACACCGGCGACGGAAAAACCGACATTGCCGTCTTTCGACCATCAACGGGCGTTTGGTATGTGCTCAGAAGCGAAGATTTCAGTTTCTTTGCGATACCATTCGGTGCAAACGGCGACATTCCCGCGCCGGCCGATTACGATGGCGACGGCAAGGCTGACTTTGCCGTGTTCCGACCCGACGGCGCAAATTGGTTTATTCAACGCTCGACCGCCGGAATCTTGATCCAGCAATTCGGCGCCACCGGCGATGTGCCAACCCCCGCCGCGTTTGTGCCGTAATTGCAAACCGGATAACCGAGAAAAAAAGCTTTGCTCACTGATTTATCTTGAGCAAAGCCTTTTTTGTTGAACAAAATTACTTGCTATAAAGGGCCTTTTCATTTTCCAGTTCGGTTAATAAATTTTTGTCCGTTTCGCGCAAAGCATTTAATTCCCTCAAGTTTTGAATCAGCAATATCGCCTTCTCAATAAATTCGACCGCTTTCGCCCGGTCGCCTTTTTGGTAATACGCCTCGGCGGAAAGCCTGTAAGCCATGCTCAAATCATAACGATTCGTCGTGGTTGCCTGATCGGCATCGGCAATCGCGGTCATGATCCGGATAACATTTTGGAGCGCCGCGATTACTTTGTCGGGCTGTTTAAGCTTCAGCCGCGCCCGCGCGATCTCGGTTTGGTAAATTGCCAGGTTGCGTTTGTATTCAAGGTCGTCGGGCGCTTTTTTGCTCATCGCCGACATCACCGCAATTGCTTTTTCGGCTTCTTCGATGGTCTGCGGATATTTTTCCGCCAACCGAAATGCGCGCGCTAAATTAAAATGGGAAATCGCCAGATCGAACGCAACGACACCGTTTTCGGGTTCTTTTTCGAGCGCGGCTTTTGGAAAAGCAACGGTCGGCACACACATTTCAACCGCTTTTTGTCCGTCCCGCTTATCAATATAGAGCTCGCAAAATATAGAATTCGTCAGCCAGACACTGCGCTGAACGCGAAAATCATCGGGAAATTGTTTCGCCAGTTCACCGCTGACTTCGACCGCCTGTGTCAAGCCACGAATTCCGCCTTCAAAATCTCCCAAAGAGCCCTTCGCTTTGCTCGAAATCCGCAAAAGGCGTGTCAGAGTCTTTTTGAAATCAGGATTTTCAGGGTCTTTTTGCCGCAGCCGTTCGACAATTTGATAGGCTTCGTCAAAAAGCACGACGGCTTTTTCGGTTTGCGAATTAAACACCGGAATCGCGCCGTAATCAATCAGCAAAACCGCCAGACGATTTTGCATAATCACCGAATCGGGCTGTACCGTGACCAATTCCCGCCGCACGTTCAAGGCTTTTTCAAAAGCCGCCTCGGCTTCTGCCGTCTGGCTGTTGTTCCACAATGTCCGGGCGACGACATAGTAATTATTGGTGAGTTTTTCCTTCGCATCGAGATTGGCGGGATCGGCGGCAAGCACCGCTTCGCGCAGTTTTCCCGCCTTCTGATAACTGTCCAGACCGGCCTGGACATTGCCCAAACTCGAATTATTCATCGCGCCAAGCACGTCGCCGACCTTTTCGTAAGCGGTTGCGAGCTCGCCCTGCAATTCCAGATCGCCCGATGCCTCATTCGATAAACTATCGAGATACTGCAGCGCGTTGCT
>JANLTD010000124.1:0-3351 GCA_031362765.1 Acidobacteriota bacterium
TGTAATTCTTTGGTCTTTGGTCTTTGGTCTTTGGTTTTTAGTTCTTTTGAAAGAAATTACAGTTTGGCTTTGAATTTCTAACCGATCCGTTTTTTTTACAGAAATTGTGATTTAAGATCATCAAGGCTACGTTGAAGAAAACCAAAGACCAAAAACCAAAACCCAAAGACCTAAACAGTTACGAATAATTAGTACAATTTTTCAAATGCAAACATTTTCACCGCTCAGAGAAAACATAAACCCGCAAATGGCGGCGAAAAAGATTTTCAGCCTCATCAAGAACGAAATGATGCTGGTCGAAACAGAATTTCAACGGCAAGCGAGTTCAAACATACAGGTCATCAATTACCTCGGTGATTACCTTCGGGCATCTGGCGGGAAACGCGTCCGTCCGGCACTTCTTTTGTTATCAACTTTTGCGGTCGGCGGCGACGGAGCCAAGAAAAATGTGATCAGGCTCGCAACCGTGATGGAAATGCTTCACACGGCAACGCTCGTTCACGACGACATTATTGATAACGCCGATACGCGCCGCAATCGAACATCTGTAAATGCGCGATTCGGTAATCAATCGGCGGTATTGATGGGGGATTGGCTGTATATGTCGGCATTTGAAACCGCACTTAAGGAAAGAAGTCTTGAAATACTCGACATTTTAACGCGGCTGACGCGGAAAATGACCGAAGGTGAGTTGCTTCAGTTGACTATGCTCGGACGCTCCGACATCACCGAAGACGAATATTTTGATATATTGCATCGCAAAACTGCTTTTCTTTTTTCGGCGTGCTGTGAGATCGGTGCGATTCTCGGCGGCGCTTCGCACGAACAACAGATCGCTTTGCGCGAGTACGGAATGAATTTAGGCATTTCGTTTCAGCTTGCCGACGACGTTTTGGATTTCATCGCCGATGAAGAAATTCTGGGAAAAGCGGCAGGCGCAGACCTTCTTGAAGGGAAATTAACCCTGCCATTGATATTATTGGTCAAGAAAGAACCTGAAATCAAAAAGGACATTGAGCGCATTATGCACGACGGCGATTATGCGAATATTGCGAGGGGAATTCTGCTCGAAAGACTCGAAATTGCTGAAACTATTGAGGAAACACGCCGCCGCGCCTATAGTTTTGCAGAAAAAGCGAGAAGAAATCTTGAAGTTCTAACGAAAACGGAGTATCGTTTAGGTTTGGAAGACCTTCCCGGCTATATGATTGATAGGAACAAATAAAAAGTGGGCAGTGGTAAGTGGGCAGCGGGCAGAAAAATCTGATTCAACTGACCACTGACCACTGACCACTGACCACTGACCACCGACTATGCTAGATGAAAATTTGATTGCGACGCTCGAACAAAGTTTACGGCAGACGCGCAACGCGCAGCAGCGTTTGATCACCAGATTGAACGAGGTTGAGGCTGAATCAAGCCGGCTGCATCAGGAAATTGAAGCCCTCGAAAATAGTGCGGCTCAAACTGAACAGGCGATTTACAGTCTTCTCGCGACGATGCGCTCGGGAAAGCTTTGGAATCTCCCGAAAAGCTTTCAAGTTGATGACGATTACGACATTCCGCAAGACATCAAACGTTCGTCGCCGCGAATGAACCAAAACAATCTTAATCAAAATAAGCTGAATCAGAATGGCTACGATAATTACGATAATTACAGCAACCAGAATTATCAGCCGCCGAATAATTATCGCAATAATCAGGTCTCATACATCAATAATTCGCGAAACATTCCTTCGGTTGGTTCGAACATTGAACCGCTGAGCCATCGTTTTACCGAACGCACCATCACGCAGGCCTGTATTTTGCTTTTGCGCGAATATCAAAGACCGCTGCATGTCAACGAACTTTTCAATCTGCTGGTCGAGGGCGGATTTGAATTTAAGGGCGAAAACCCGACGATTTCGATTGCGGTGTCGCTTAACCGTAACCGCCGGTTTAAGAAGGTAGCGCCGGGGACTTTCGATCTGATTATCAAGGACGCTTCGCAAACAGGCTCGTAAAAATGAAATAAATGCTTGATTTAATGGCATTTTATCCTTGTTTTTTATTTTAAAATGAGTAAAATGCTACTTCTGCCATTTTTTTTGTTTCAGCCCGATTTAGGAGACCAATGAATTTAACATATTTTAAGAAAATGAGAGTTTTAGCTGTTTTAACCGGACTATTGTTATCTGTATTTGTATTAAACGCAGATGTTTCGGCGCAAAAGGTCAAACTTCGTTCGCAGCTCACACCAACATGCAGCAGCGGCACTTCGGGTTGGAAGTTTTCCGATATCTTTGCTGACGGAAATATCGCCGTGCAGGGAAGTTACAATTGTCGCGGCGCATTCATTTACGATCTATCCAATCCGGATGCGCCCGTTTTAGCAAATTGGTATAACCCGGGAAATAATCAGCAATTCTTGGAAGCCATCGTCATCGGCAATCGCGGCTATTTTGGAAGCGGCGGGACATCCACCGGAGTTGGCGTTCAAATCGTTGATTTAACCAATCCGTATAGTCCCGTTTTGCTCGGAACGGTTGACCCGACAAATGGAAACGGATTTCGCGGAATTCACGAAATGATGGTTTTCAATCAAGCCGGACAAACCTTCCTGATTGAGAACTTCAACAGCACGAGTAATAAGATCTTAAAAGTTATCAATGTCACCAATCCCGCCGCCCCTGTTTTTGTGCGCGACATCAATCCGACGGAAATTCAATGGGTTCATGCAATGCACATTCGCGGCAACCGTTTGTTCACCTCTGGTTGGGGCAATAGTTCGAACCGCGCACGAACCGAGATTTACGATATGTCCAATATCGCGACGACCGCGCCCGTTTTGCAAGGTTTCATCGAAGATGCGAGCGGCGTTACCGCCGGTAACAGTATGCACAGCAGCTGGTCGAGCGAGGACGGTAATTTTTTGTACAGCTGCCGCGAAACTTCGAACGGTTCGGGCGACGTCCGGGTTTATAATATTACAAATCCGGCTACGCCGACGCTTGTCAATAGTCTGACAATGAACGGTTTGAGCCTCAATGCCGTGACGCCGCACAATCCGGTTGTGATGGGCAACAAACTTTATGTTGCGTGGTATCAGGCGGGCTTGCAGGTATTTGACATTTCAAATCCGGCAATGCCAAAACGAATTGGGCAATATGATACGTTTCAATCAACTTTTGCACCGGAAACGAATTCTTCGAGCTTGAGCGATGATCCTTGGGACATTGTTTGCGGAAGCGTTAACCTGCAAAATGCACTTCCGACAAACTATGACGGCAACTGGGCTGTTTATCCATTTCTGGGCGAAAGCAAAGTCCTGGCCGGAGATTTGAGTTTTGGTTTAGTCGTACTTGATGTCAC
>JANLTD010000218.1:0-1567 GCA_031362765.1 Acidobacteriota bacterium
AACCAGTTGAACCGCGCGGATTTGTGTAGAGCACGACGTAGCCTTCCGATGCGTGGTTCTGAAACTCGAAATTAAAACCGACGCCGTACATCGCGTGCGGTCCGCCGTGAATGTAGAGGATCAGCGGATATTTTTTCGACGGATCAAAATCGGGCGGCTTGATGATCCAGCCCTGAATTTTCTTTCCACCGAGAGAGTCGTACCAGATCTCTTCGGTTTCGCCGAGCCGGCAGCCTTCGAGCAGATCGCCGTTGACGTCCGTGATCTTGCGGGGAACTGGTTTCTTTAGATCAAAGACCGCGACATCGCCGGGTTCTTTGGCATCGGACAAAACGCCCGCCGCGATCCCGTTTTTACTGGTACTTGACGTTAGAAATTGGTGATTACCGGTCGTTATTGGGCGCGGCGCACCGCCCGTCACCGATGCAAAATAGAGATTGTTGGTCCCCTTATCCTCGGTCGAAAAATAGACACCGCTGTTATCTTCCGCCCAAATCAGACCAAACGGCGCGCGGTCAAACCCGGCGGTCAAAGCGCGTTTGTTTTGTCCGCCCGATTCCATCAAATAAAGGCCGGAAACATTATAACTGTCGTCATTACGGTCAAATCCGGTGTAGGCGATATATTTTCCGTTGGGCGAGACGGCCGGCGAAGAATCCTGCCCGTCACGGTCGGTCAGGGCATTGATCTGAGCTGTCTTTAAGTTTAGCGAATAAACTTCCTGTCCAAAACGAATATATTCGGCATCGGGTTTGCGGACGCCGCTGAAAACGATCGTTTCGGAATCGGGCATCCATTCGGGCGCATCGTGATTATAATCGCCGTCGGTCAATTGACGGGGCACGCCGCCCGTCTCTGAAATAACAAAAATATGCGAAAAGCCTTCCTGACGATAACCCGAACCGTCGGACCGATAATTCAATTTATCAACGACGCGCGGCTGTTCGATCCATTTTGCGCCTTCGGGGCGCGGCGGCAGCGTCACCCGCAGCCCGGATTTGGCCGGGACGATCATATTAAAGCCAATTCTTTTACCGTCGGGCGACCAAGCCGGATTCGACGGCGCGTTTTCAATTCTGGTGAGCTGCGTTCCCTCGTCGGGCGTGTCCATCCATTTGACAAAGAGCTGCGCACCGGCGGGTTGGCCGGGCGCGATATAGACAAGCCGTTTACCGTCCGGCGACCACGCGGGCGAACCGCCTTTGAGCAGAAAACGATTGCGCGAACCGTCCGGGTTCATGATCCAGATCTCGTTCTCAAAACGGTCGTTGACCTTATCGGTCCAGCGCCGTGTGTAAACGATCTGCTGTCCGTCGGGCGAAATCTGCGGATTCAGCACATATTCCCAATCCAAAAACAGATCGAGGGAAAGTTTTCGACTGTTGTCAATTTGGGCGTTCGCGCCGCAAACAAAGGCGAAAAGAAAAACGACAAAGATAATTTTCTTTTTCATAAAATTCTTCTGTTTACCAAACGTTAATGTAACAATTTAGGGTCTGGCAAATCGTATCAACCGATCAATCAATTTATTCTCTTGGTTTATTAATGCGAATCAGGAGTTGAAAAA
>JANLTD010000224.1:0-2035 GCA_031362765.1 Acidobacteriota bacterium
CCAAAGTGAAAAAAAAGCCCACGAAAAGTTCGGCAAAGACCGGGCAAAGAATTTTGTCGGCAGGGCGAATTATCTTGAATCAATCGCTCATTACGTCAACGCCGATGACCAACATCCGTTTGCTTTGTGGGGCGAATCCGGTTCGGGCAAATCCGCTCTGATGGCAAATGCCGCCGAAAAAATCGCCAAATCAAATCCGAATGATGTTTTGGTCGTCCGCTTCATTGGCGCAACGCCGCAATCGTCCGACATTCGCGCTTTGCTGGAAAGCCTCTGCCACGAGATTTCCGTTGAATATTCCGCCGACGAAACTACAATTCCGGCGGATTACAACGAACTTGTCAAAGAATTTCCCAAACGGCTCGCGCTTGCCACCAAAGAAAAACGTCTGGTCTTAATGCTCGACGCGCTCGACCAACTTTCTGAGGCTGACAACGCCCAAAATCTCAGATGGCTGCCCGACAAAATGCCCGAAAATGTCCGTCTGATTGTTTCAATTCTGCCAGGTGATCCTTTCAAGATTTTAGAGCGCAAACTTCCCGCCGAAAACATTATTAAACTTAACCCAATGCCCGAAAGCGAAGGTGGCGAGGTTTTGAATAAATGGCTTTCAGAAGCAAAGAGAACACTAACAGAAAACCAACGCGCCGAACTTTTGGACAAATTCACCGCCAACGGTCTGCCGCTCTATCTCAAATTTGCATTTGAAGAAGCGCGTTTATGGCATTCTTACCACAAATTAAAACCATTGGCTGTAAATGTCGAAGGCATCATCGGCGATTTATTCAAACGTCTTTCGGGCGAAGCCAATCACGGCGCAATGATGGTCTCGCGTGCCTTGGGTTATCTGGCGGCGGCACGCTACGGATTGACCGAAGACGAATTGATCGAAGTGCTTTGGCAAGATGATCAAATAAAAGACGATTTCCACCGCCGGTCGCCGAAATCACCCGAAGTTGATTCCCTCCCCGTCGTTGTCTGGTCACGGCTTTATTTTGACCTTGAGCCGTATTTGACCGAACGCGCCGGTGCAGATGCCGCTTTGCTTTCGTTTTATCACCGTCAATTGGGCGAAGTAACCGCGCAAAAATATCTGAGCGGAGACGACAAAAAACGCGCTCACAAACATCTAGCGGATTATTTCGACAAACAAGACTTTTTCCTCGATAAATCTGAAGATTATCAACTTTTAGACCAAATTACACACGAGCCTTCAGAAACTTCTTTTGGACGGTTACGCAGATTCTTGGGCTTCAAACCTAAATATCGAAACAATGAGAAAATACTGACTAGCTCTGAAAGAAAAGTTAATTACCGTAAATTATACGAATTACCTTGGCAGTTTGCTAATTCTGGGGATTGGGCTTCTCTCAAAACACTAATTGCTAACCCTTGTTTCTTCTCCATTTCGTGGAATATTGTTCCAGAGGATATAAAACATTATTGGTCCCGACTTCAAGATGCCATTCCGGAAACTAATGTTTATGATGTATTCGGTAAAGTGCTTTCAAATCCAATTAAAAGCGAGACGGAATTCTTATGGGGACTGGCAACATTTTTTCAAGAAACAGGACATTTGAAAGATGCCTTAGTGCTTCGCCGAATGCTCTGCAAGCACTTAGCGTCTGGAAATAATAAGAGTTTATATGCGTTAACGCTCTCGAATGAAGCGGAGTTACTGCGATTACTTGGAAACTTGAAAGAAGCACGTTCTCTACAAGAAAAATCTGTCCGAATCTTTAGAAATATGGGAAATCAGACTTCGTTAGCGAAATCATTGGTAAATTTGGCGTTAATAGACTCCACCCAAGGACGTTTTACAAAAGCACTTCAACATTATGAGGAAGCAGAATTGATATTCAAAGACACCGGCAATATTAAGGGGGAAGAAACTAGCAAACGCAATCGTGCCGAAATAATGCGAGACCAAGGTATGTTTGGAGAGGCATTAAAGTTGGCGGAACAGTCTGAAAAACTGTCGATTCAATTGAATGATAATGTAGCACTAGCACGCAGTCTCGGTCTTCAAGGAGAC
>JANLTD010000240.1:0-2563 GCA_031362765.1 Acidobacteriota bacterium
CATCGCGGCGATCGCCTTGTTTTGGCTTCTGGCAAAAAAGAGTTTTGTCCAAAAATTCGGTTTCGCACTTTTCATATTGACGATCGTACCGGCGATGAACGCGACCGCTTTTCCCTCGGAACAAATCGTTCACGACCGATATTTGTATCTACCGCTACTTGGTTTTTTGATGATGATATTTCCGCGCCTTGCAGAATTGACAGAGAAACTTTCCAAAGCAAAAAAAGATTTATTTTTACTTTTGATCACAGTTTTTATCGGCCTGCCCTTGGCACTTAAAACGGTCTTCTACAATCAGGTTTGGAAAACTGATCTCGCGCTTTGGTCACATACCGTGAAGTTTGATATCAAATCGGGTTTCAATTGGTCGCAATACGGCACTGTTCTTTCCGAAAATGGAAGAATTGACGAAGCGGTCGAAGCATATAATAATTCGATTGACGTCCGCCCGTCGGCGCATGCTTATTACGGCAAAGCCCGAAACTTATTGGCGCAGAACAAAGTTGAAGAAGCCGTTTTCGACATCAAAACCGTCATCGAAACCCCCAATGATAAAATAAGTGCTTACACGCTTTATCAGGCATACGAAATTATGGCTATTGCGTTAACTCAGCAGAAAAAATACGACGAAGCGCTGAAATATTTGTTCGAAGGGCGAAAACGCCTTCCAATTTTTTATGCCGCTTTGACCGAAAAATTGGCGGTTGTGATGTATCAAACCGGCGAAAAAACATCGGCGCTGCGCGAACTTGAAGCGGCGAAAAATCAGGCGAAAACCGAACTTTTACCCGAATCGAAAACCGTTATGCTGCGGCTCGGAATGCTCTACGCCGAACTCGGCAGAAAGGACGAAGCAAAAGCAGTTTTGCAGGAATATTTAAAATTGACCACTTCAATGCAGGACAATGTCACGCAGAATGACCGCAAGCAAGCATTTAGCTTATTAAAAAGTTTGCAGTAAATTTAGAATTATTGGCAATCGCAAGTTAGATACCGGAAGCGCCTTTTATTCAATCTTTTTTCAAAAACCTTGCAATTCCCTGTCGGCAATCTTCCGTCAACCGCGCGATCGTATTGATTTGCGCACCGGTTTCCAAAGATGTTTCAAAATTCATTCCATCCATTTGATAGAGCAATTTTTTCGACAGCACAACGGCCGAGCGCGAAACTGTTGCATAAACCGAAACATAAGCTTCCACATCTTCATCAAATGTTTCGTTTGCGAACACACGATTGAGCAAACCGATCCTCTCGGCCTCTACGGCTGAAAATTCAAAGCCCTGCGTGATCAATTCAAACGCACGCTTTTCCGACAGATTGCGCCTTAGAATCGCCGTCACCATCGCTGCCACAAATCCGATTTTGACTTCCGGATAACCAAAACGCGCCGATTCGCAAGCTAAAACAATGTCACAAGCGGTCGCCAATCCGCATCCGCCGGCAAGTGCCCGCCCATGGACGGCAGCAATTACGGGAACTTTTATCTTACGGATCAAGACAAATAGCTCTAACAGATTTTCCGCATCTGCCAGATTTTCCAGTACGTCGCTTTCGGCAATCTTCTGCAGCGCCGACAGATCTGCGCCCGAACAAAAATCTTTGCCGGCACCGCGAAGAACAATTGCCCGTAAATGCGCGTCCGCGTCGGCATCGCGTAAAGCATTTTTGAGCTCAATTACCAAATCATCATTAAGCGCATTCCGTTTTTCGGGACGGTTTAAGGTAATGGTTGCGATATTGTTTGCAGTTCGGTAAATAATTTCGGACATAGATTTTTACTGATTAATTTTCGTGATCAAAACAATATTTGAGATGGTTTTGCCGCGGGTCAGATACAGCTTCGTTCGCTTGTTCACCTAAGATCTGACGCAATGCCGAAACACTCTTTTTGAGGTTTGATCGTTCGACAAACATACCGTCCCAGACCTTGTCGAGAAGTTCGTCGTGTTCGGGAATTCGCCCTTCGTTTTGCACCAGAACGAGCAGCAGATCACTTTATGTCAATCTGACGAGAAAATCTTACGACCGACTATACTTCAATGGCACGGCTTAAATTCCTCTAGTTTTTCACCAGATTCGTTGCCTTATCAATCTCCCGCGCAAAATTTTCGATAGTCCTGGAAACTAATTCAATTTGTTCCGCTGCTTCTTTCCAATCACGTTGTTCGATCGCCTCTCGAACCGCCGGCAGAGTCTTGACGCCATACCCCGTGTAGAAACCCGGCGCATAGATCTGATGTTTGAACCAATCGCGGCGCGGCAAACCGTTTTGACTGGTTAAGGCGCGTTCGGTTTTCATCAAAATTTCGTTCAACGATTTCTGCAACGAAGGCGATATTTGCTTTCCGTTTGATACCAATTGAAATGTCTTTGCACTTTCCACTAATTTTCCGAGAGCGTTTTGAAGCGGCGCGAAATTCAAATACGGCACATTTTCCTTTGTTTTCGGCACAATTAGTTTTTCTGTCGGATCTTGAACTGATTGCCACATTCCGCTTGTGATCAATTGATTCATCATCTTTGTGTCGTCGCGCATCTGATCGGTAAGGCCGGCAACTTCGCG
>JANLTD010000279.1:0-2630 GCA_031362765.1 Acidobacteriota bacterium
GGCAACGCAGACGGCAGCGAGGAAATGGACGAGTGCGGACTTCAAAACTGGAAACAGGCAATGAATCGATTCGCCATTGAGTTTAAGGAGCAGCTCGCTCCATACATGTAAAAAAAGCAGTTACACAATCAGCTTGACAGGCTCTCTATTTCGCAACTTGACGAGGCTTTTCGTCAGGCACAGACATTTCTGTCAGATTAAAAGCAAATCTTTCTGAAAATATTCAACTTTCTTTTCAAAATGAGTATCTCAGATCCTCACAAATTGAAATATGCGCAAAAGCAAATGGCTTTTGCGCATATTTTATTTTTTCGGTTTGGCGAAAAGTTTTTCCAAAATGCTACAATAATCTCAACATTTACTTAAAAATTAACTAAAAGGAACTATTAAAACTGTGATTGATTTTGAATTGAACGAAGAACATATTGCATTACAAAACACTGTCAAAGAATTTTGTGCGGGCGAAGTCGCGCCGTTTATCAAAGAATGGGATGAAAAATCTCATTTTGAAGGGAGCGTTTTCGACAAAATGGCCGAACTCGGCTTGATGGGCGTTTGCATTCCCGAACAATACGGCGGCGCGGGATTTGATTATATCTCGCTCGGCATCGTCTGCGAAGAACTCGAAGCCTGCGACACCTTTCTGCGCGTCGCGATGAGCGTTCACGTCGGCTTAAACTCCTTGTCTTTGCTGACCTGGGGAACCGAGGAGCAAAAGCAAAAATATCTCGTGCCGCAGGCAAAAGGCGAAAAACTGGCGACTTTCGGTTTGACCGAACCAAATGCCGGAAGCGATGTTGTCGGAATGCGTTCGCACGCTTTGCGCGATGGCGATGATTGGGTCCTGAACGGCGAAAAGATGTGGATCTCACTCGGTGACGTTGCCGATCATTTTCTATTCTTCTGCTGGACGGATCTGGAAAAACAAAAAGTGCGCGATCATTCGGGCATCAGTTGTTTTATCGTCGAACGCACGATGCCGGGATTTTCTTCCGGGACGCTGCACGGCAAACTCGGCATCAAAGCCGGCAACACGGGTTATTTTTCGCTTCAGGACGTGCGCGTTCCGGCGGCGAATATGCTCGGTAACGAGGGCGAAGGTTTCAAGATCGCGATGTTCTCGCTCGAAAATGGTCGCTACACGGTGGCGGCGGGCGCGACGGGCGTGATTCGCGCTTCGCGTGACGCATCGGTCGCGTATGCTAACACACGCGAAGTGCAAGGGCAGAAGATCGGTAATTTTCAGCTCGTCAAACAAAAGATCGCCAATATGGAAGCCGATTATGAGATGGCGCATCTTTTGTGGCTCAAATGTGGTTGGATGAAAAATCTGGGTTTGCCGTCAGCTAAAGCCGCGAGCCTTGCGAAATGGCAGGCAACCGTTCGCAGCGAAACAGCCGCCTCGATGGCGATTGAAATTCACGGCGCCAACGGTTATACGAACGATTATCCGGTCGAACGCTATTTGCGAAACTGCAAAGCCGCCGTCATTTACGAAGGAACGCGCGATATTCATACGCTGATGCAAGCCGATTGGGCGTTGGGTTTGAAAAAAGAACCGAAAGCGCGCGTGACACTTCCGGCTTATAAATCGGCAGGCGCGTGAAACAATTTATGAAGGGCAAAAGTCCAACAAACTTCAGTTTGTTGCGACGCTACTCAATAGGAACGCTTGTCGGCAAACGCGGAACGCCTTTGATATGCGGCGTATGCAACAAACTGAAGTTTGTTGGACTTCCTCCCCTACATTGAATCTTAAATCTGATATAGAGCGTTTCAAATGTATAATTTAACAAGGTAAAACTCACCAACGAAAAAAGCCGGCTGACTTTGCAAAGTCAACCGGCTTTTGGTGATTTGGAATCAAAAACTATTGCTTTTTGATGCTGTCTAACATGTCACCAAACTCTTTACCATGTTTGTCCATATTGTCTTTTTCACCGATAACTGTAACTAAGACCGGCTTTTTAGGCGCTTTAATTGCAGCCATCGCCCACACAATATTTTCGCCGGTTTGTTTGTCAACTCCCGTTCCGCTGCTTGAAGTTATATCCATACCGTCTTGTTGGTCTTTTTTGCCCTCTGTCTCGACCTTGACATTTTTCATACTTTTATCAAGCGTTGCTGCCATTTTATCAGTACCGGCTGCAAAGTCTTCAGGACTCATCGCCACAAAAATAGCTGTAATAGTTTTATCAGGTGAACTTACGTTCATTGCATCGCCATTTCTCTCCATTCCCCAACCTTTCGGGACGGTCATCTTAATCCCGCTCGGATCAAAATTTACAAGGTCGCCGCCGGTCGTTGAAGTCGAACTGTCTTTTTTGGTCTCGGAAGTCGAATTGCTCGTTGAATTGCTTGTTGAATTTGACGAGTTTGATGAATTTGTCGTGTTTGCCGTGTTAGCCGGGGTATTTGCCGGTTTATTGGCGTTTGCCGTGTTTGTTGTGTTTGTTGCGCCGCCGCCGCAAGCCGAAATGAGCGTCGCTAAAGCGGTCACGCCCGAAATTGCAATAATTTTAATTTTCATTTATCTGTATCCTCTCAAAGATTTGTTTTTTTTGTTTGCGGGAAAAAATCTCACAAACAAGTTGCCAATATTAGCATTAATTTGGGAAATTGCAAGCGAA
>JANLTD010000814.1:0-6244 GCA_031362765.1 Acidobacteriota bacterium
AGAGTCTTCGCTTGGGTGTGAAACCAACTGGCTCAGGCAAAGACTCTGAACATTTAAATTGAAATTAGTTACGTGTACCTCACATCTTGTAATTTTAAGAATGCTTGGATACTTGAAAAAACGCTTCTTTGAAAACAAAAGACTTAGCAATTTCAGGTTCACCCATAAACTCTGTAAAATAGCTTAAATTGCCCTAATACTAGAGCATATTCCTATTTTTACAGGATGTGAGATTGTTACAAAATATATTCTTACCTGCTTAAGTTCAAATCAAAGTGGGTGCTCAATTCAGTTCCGCAACCTAAACTGAATATCTGACAAAAGTAACGGAAGTCTTTTGAAGCCGCTACCTTTGTCAAATTTTGCGATGCTCTAATCGCCCATTGGACCCATAAAACGCCATTTGCCGCCGGAAAATGCAAAGACCAAATGATTGTCTTTGGTGATGCGACCGGGTTTGCCGTCGTAATTATCAACTTTCGTTCCGAGCCGGACCGATTTCTGCAATTCTGTCCAAGACACCGAAGCGAGCCATTCGCTCCGCGTTTCGCCGCCGCCGCCGGAAAAGAAATTCCGCTCCGAAGCCATCAAGCCTTTCACTGCAACCCGGTCTCTTTTTTTGACCGCCGTGCTGAATTTAGTCCAAAACGAATTCCAACTCCGGTTGGCGGTCGATGTCTGCGCAAATGCCGATGCCGGAATCAGTAAGCAAAAAGCCAATATTAAAATGCGTATATTTTTCATAATTATCTCCTTTCGAGGATTCAAAATGTTTCCTCTGTCCATTACGCGCAATTTGGAGTAGAATTAGCTCAAAGTATATTAATGAGCGAAATCGCGAAATTGCTGGAGGATTACAGCAGTTGCAACCGCGAAGTTTTAGATGAACTTCTGCCGCTTGTCTATAACGAATTGTGGCGCCTCGCGCGCAGCTATTTAAGAAACGAACGACAGGATTGACACTTCAAACGACTGCGCTGGTGCACGAAGCGTATTTGAAATTAATTGACCAACATTCCGTAAATTTTCAAAATCGCGCGCAGTTTTTCGCGCTTTCGGCGACCGGGATGCGGCGCATTTTGCTTGATAACGCACGGCACCACACGGCCGAAAAACACGGCAGCGGTGAGAAAGTAATGCTCGAAGACATTGGCGCGACCTCGATCAAAGCAAACGAAACTTTAATTGAATTGGATTTGGCTTTGCAAGAACTTGAAGAGTTTGATCCGAAACAGGCGAAAATCATCGAACTCCGCGATTTTGGCGGTTTGACGATTGAAGAAACAGCGGAAGTTTTGAAAATCTCGTCCGCGACCGTTAAACGTGAATGGACGCTGGCAAGGGCGTGGCTTTATGAAAGAGTCAGCGATAAATAAACCGTTCAGAGTAACGCATTTATGCGTGAGAAACCGCTGCGCTTCGCTGGCGGTTTCACGGCTTAAGCCGTAACTCTGAACAGATTTGAGCCGATTTACCAAAATTTTGCGCGTAATGTTCAGGTCACAAAAAATGAACTCTACCAAATGGCAACAAATCAAGGAGATTTTCAACGCGGCGATTGATTTGCCCGAACCTGAGCGGGCGGCGTTTTTGGAAAAACACGATCAAAACATTCTCCGCGAAGTCCAAAAACTTCTTAACGCAAGCGAAAACGCAAAGGATTTTATCGTCGAATCGGCATTTGTTGATGTTGGTTTGGCGGACGAAAGCGAAACCGATTTTTATGTCGGCAAACAGATTGACGATTACAAAATTTTCCGTAAAATCGGACAGGGCGGAATGGGCACGGTTTATCTCGCTGTTAAAGCCGACGAATCTTTTGACAAAAAGGTCGCGATCAAACTGATCAAACGCGGAATGGACACGGCGGCCGTGCTCAAGCGGTTTGTGATGGAGCGCAAGATTCTGGCGCAGCTTGAAAATCCGAATATCGCCAGCCTGATTGACGGTGGTTCGACCGCCGACGGGTTGCCGTATCTGGTGATGGAATACATCGAAGGTGTGCCCGTTACAAAGTTTTGCGATTCACATCAATTTTCGATCGAAGAACGTCTCGAACTATTTCGCAAAATTTGCGCGGCAGTTTCTTACGCGCATCAAAATCTGGTCATTCACCGCGACTTAAAACCGTCAAATATTCTGGTGACGGCGGACGGAACACCGAAACTGCTCGATTTCGGGATCGCTAAACTGCTTGATCCGGATTGGTCGCTTGAAAAAGAAGAGGCAACGGCGACGATGTTTCGCCTGATGACACCGGAATACGCCTCGCCCGAACAGATTCGCGGTTTGCCAATTACGACGGCAAGCGATGTTTATAGCTTGGGCGTGGTTTTGTATGAACTTTTGAGCGGCGAACGTCCATATAAAATCGAAAGCCGTTTGCCGCAGGAAGTCGCCAACATTATTCTGACAAGAGAACCGGTGCGACCATCGTCGGTTGTCAGTTCGAGATTCCAAGTTCCAAATTCCAAGTCGAAAGCCGCAACAATAACTTACGAAGGAAAGCAAACAATCGGGAAAACGCCAAATCTGAAACCCCAAATCCGAAATCCGAAATCGCTCCGTGGAGATTTGGACAACATCATCTTAAAAGCGTTACGCAAAGAACCGGAAAGACGGTATCAATCGGTGCAGGAATTTTCGGAAGACATTCGGCGGCATCTTGTCGGATTGCCGGTGACGGCAACGGCCGACACGCGTTTTTATCGGATCGGAAAATTTGTCAAACGCCATCGGGCCGGTGTTTTGGCTAGTTTATTTATGTTTCTTTCGCTTTTGACGGGAATTTCCGTTGCCGTTTGGCAAGCCGTCGAAGCGCGAAAGGAACGCGCCAAAGCCGAACAGCGTTTTAATGATGTCCGGAAACTGACGAATTCTTTTTTATTTGAGTTTGAAGAAGCAATCGAGAATCTGTCGGGCGCCACACCGGCTCGCAAACTGGTGATCGATCGCGCAATGCCGTTTCTTGATAATTTGGCCCAGGAAGCCATCGGGGATGATTCGCTACAAAACGAATTAGCCGAATCTTACCGCAAACTCGGCGAGATTCAGGGGCATCCGACCTTTCCGAATATCGGCGATGTCGCCGGCGGCATCGAAAGCTTTCGAAAATCTATCAAAATCGGTGAAGAACTTGTCCGGCGCAATCCGGCCAATCGGGATTATCGTCTTAACTTAGCGAAATACTATGAAATGCTCGGCGATATGTTTAACTCGGCGACCTACGACACACCAAATGCTTTGGCAAATTATCAAACGGCTCTCCGGTTGCGCGAAGAACTGCGGGCAGAAAATGCCGAAAACCCGCATTTACTTGAAGGTTTATTGCTCAGTTATGAACGTGTCGGAAGCATTAAAGCCAAAACGGGCGAATTAGATGCGGCAATTAAATATTATCAGGATTCGCTCGCCATCGCCGAACAACTTCAGGCTTTGCAGCCGACAAACAGCAAACTTCAGCGTAATATTTATGTGGGTTATTACGAAATCGGGCAAGTTTTACGGGACGAAGGAAAATATCGGGAGGCACTTGGGCAATATGCGAAAGGTCGCACGCTGGTCGAAAAATCAATTGCGGTTGACCCGAATAACGCCGATTTGCAAAGAATGATCGGGATTTCCGATGATTTATCTGCCAACGCTCATCTCGAACTCGGAGAGCTTGAACTTACCACCGCGCTCTCAAACAACGCGCTTGCTGTTCGCGAAAAACTTTTTGCCGCCGATCCGACGAACATTCAGGTTTACGGTGATTTAACCGTCAGTCTCGACACGGCAGGTGATTTGCGTGTCAAAGCAGGTGATATTGCCGGCGCCTTAAAATTATTGCGCCGTTCGCTCGAAATGCGTGAAGCCGCGCTTAAACAAGACCCGACAATGACACTTGCCAAACGCTACGTTGCGATTAGCCGCAATAAAATCGCCGCAGCGTTACGCGTAAATAATGATTTATCTGCGGCTCTTCCTCAAATGAATAAGGCACTCATCCTCAATCGCGAATTAAGCCGCGATGATTCGACAAATTTGATCTTACGTCGGGAACTGGCTAATTCATTACAGGGAACGGGCGAAACGCTGGCACTCATCGGCGTTAATGAACGCAACGCTGAAAAATGGCGCGAAGCCAACATTTTGCTCGAAGAATGCCTTAAAATCTACGGCGAAATGAAGGCAAATAATCAAGCATTTGGAGCTGATGATGCAAAAATAACGAATATCAATGCTTTTATCGCAAAACAAGGACAGGTTTTTAGTCGTTAAAGTGGTTGGACTTGGGGCTATTTCGCCCGCGACATAATGACGAGATCGGGTTTCATTGCTTCGATCGAAACTTGCCGTGCGACTTCTTCCGCCGTTTTTCTAAAGGCGATCGATTGCGGTGAATCGGGATGTTGAATTACGACCGGGACGCCCGCGTCGCCGGCTTCGCGGACCTCCATCCCGAGCGGCACTTCGCCGAGGAACGGCACGCTGTATTGTTCTGCAAGTTTGCGTCCGCCGCCTTCCCCGAAAATGTTATAGCGTTTTTCGGGCATATCGGGCGGCACGAAATAGGACATATTTTCGATCACGCCCAAGACGGGAACGGCGACCGTTTCAAACATCTTTAAGGCGCGCCGGACGTCCGCGATCGAAACCTGTTGCGGCGTCGTCACCAACACCGCGCCCTGGACCGGAACAAGCTGCGCCAACGATAATTGGACATCGCCCGTTCCCGGCGGCATATCAACGATCAAATAATCGAGTTCGCCCCAATTGACGTCGGTTAAAAATTGCCGGACGATGCCGTGGAGCATCGGACCGCGCAGAATCATCGGTTTGTCGGCCGGCGCGAGAACCGCCATCGAGATCATCCTGACGCCGTGAGCCTCGATCGGAATGATCTGACCGTTAAAGGCCTCGGGCTGTCGGTCGGCAACGCCTAGCATCAGCGGCACGTTCGGACCGTACACATCGGCGTCCATCAAGCCGACCTTTGCACCGTCAAGCGCGAGTGAAACCGCCAAATTGACGGCAACGGTTGATTTTCCGACACCGCCTTTGCCGGATGAAACCGCGATGATATTTTTGACATTAGGCAACGCCATATTGCCCGCAATTCCGCGGCCCTTTGGCACTTCCGAGTCCATAATGACCTTTACGTTCGTGACGCCTTCGATCGCGCCGACGAGTTGTTTGGCTTCCGTTTCAAAGGCTTCTTTGACGGGACACGCCGGCGTTGTCAGCACGAGGCGGAACGAAACTTCGCCGCCGTTGATCGCCATATCTTTGACAAATCCGAGCGTCACGATGTCTTTTTTCAAATCAGGATCGGTAATATTCTTAAGTTGGTCTAAAACTGCTTGTTCGGTAATTTGATTCATAAATTATGTTGTTTAAAATATCGAGTGTAAATTAATCTTTAATTTTACTAAAATTATTGTCAAATGGACAAAACGCAAGATACTAAGTTCCCAGAATTTTTGAAACTATCCGAAAAGGCGCGAGCGTGCCGAATATGCGAAGCGATGTGCGATAAGACAGCAGTTTTAAGCGAACTCAACGGCAATCTCAACCCGAAAGTCTTTTTTATCGCCGAAGCTCCGGGCAGACAAGGCGCAGATCGCACACGAAAACCTTTTTGGGGTGATAAATCGGGCGCAAATTTTCAGATCTTTCTTGATTCTATTCAGTTAAAACGCGAGGATATTTTTATTACAAACACGGTTCTTTGCAGCCCTCGAAGCGACACTGGAGCGAACCGCAAACCATCGAAAAGAGAAATAAAAAACTGCTCGGAATATCTGGGAAAAACCATCAATCTCATCAATCCGAAAATAATCGTAACTTTAGGAAGTGTCGCGCTTGAAGCGTTGAAAACGATTGAGTATCATCAAATTACGTTGAAGTCGGACGCGGCGCAGAATTTTCGCTGGAATGAGCGTATTCTCATTCCGCTTTATCATCCGAGTCCGCAGGTCATCGCTTCGCGGCGGCGGATGAACGAGCAAATTGAAGATTATAGATCGGTTGGCGAGGCGCTTGAAAAAAGTTTTGAGTCACGCCCTTAGGCGGTAAATGTTTTCAATCATCGGAAGCCGCCTAAAGGCGGGACTCACAACGCTTGAAAGAATGTTTTATGATATCGAAATTGTTTTTATTACTCATATTTATTGCCCTTTCGCTGAGTGTTTCCGCACAAAAAAAGAAAGTTATCGGCTTCAAGCACAAAGGGGTTGTCGTTGGCGAAGTCTTGCCGAAT
>JANLTD010000819.1:0-2260 GCA_031362765.1 Acidobacteriota bacterium
TGTTCTGATAAAGTTTGCGAATTTATCGAGATGCGCCTGATTGTAGTAATCAAAATCGGTCAGCGTACCGCTCATCACGATTGCGTCCGGGTTGAAAGATTCGGCGGCTTCGGCGACCTCTGAAAGATGGACGGTCAATGTCTTCGGCTGCTGGACGAGTCGAAGCACGTTGTTGGCGATGTTGTTGCAAGCCATTGCCGAAATTTTGTTCTCAAAACGAAGTTTGGTATCGGTTGAGCCGTTCCATTCTTTGTGCGCCAGATCCGACAAATCGGTTTCATAGCGCAAACAATCGTTGACGATCAATACTTTTGCGTGTTCGATCCGTTTTTCGATCGGCTCATAGTAACAAAAATCCTGCTTATTATAAGGAAAAGGTAATGTTTTTGCCTTTTCTGTCTCTTTTGTAAAAACTAATCCTGCGTCCAACATAATTTATCTATTGAAACAAAAAATGCCTCAACTGTCTATTTTAACACTTCTGAAAAATGTAACAAGTGGAAAGTTTAAAAGGAAAAAAGTGGAAAAGTTGGCGTTCTCGAATAGACAAAACTTTTTCACTTTTCCTCTTTTACACCTTTTCACTTTAGGTTCTTTGCTTTGTAGATTGCTTGAATTCGGGCATCAATGAACCGGCACCTATCTCTTCAACCTCGCGGCGAATTTCTTTTATCAAACCTGAACGCATTCGGCCTTTCGCCGATGCTATTTTATTTTTTGTCAATTCCTCAAAAAACAGAAACGTTTTATGCCACGCGATCTCAAGTTCGTCAGCGAGAATCGAAATTTTTGTTATATCATAGGGAATCGCCACGTCCTGACAACCGATTCGTGCAAAAACCCGCAAATACCGGGCAGTTGATAGATCAGGGCAACTAAGTCGTTTATTCCCGATCTTTAATTCGATTCCGAGGAGCGTGTGCTGAATATCGGCGCGATGTTCGGTTTTCGCAATGTCCAGATGATACGCGCGGGTTCTTTGCGTCCGCACCTTATCGCGGTAAATAGCCGGAATCCACTCACCGCCCAGTTCTTTAACGATCTCTGTCGCAGTTTCCATATCGCCTCTAATAGATTAGCACAACTCGATTTTGGATTGCGGATTGTGGATTGTGGATTGGTTTTGTGTCTGAACTGTTTGATTTTCCGAAGCCGTTTTGGGTTAATTTATATTCGTTAATGCGGTAGAACATTCAAAATCGAGCAGTTTTTCCTGTAAAGAAACAAAGTACTTGCCGACGTGCAATCCGTCGGCGATCGCGTGATGAATTTCAACCGAATGCGGCAATTTCTTTCTGCCCGCATCTTCGAACACCTTGCCGAAAACCATCCGCGGAATCGTTTGCCGGCTGTCGAGCCGCATTGCATTTTTAAAGCTTGTAAACGAAACCCACGGAATCACCGAATAATAAAGCAAATCCACGCGATGGCTCTCGACATCGAATGTTTTCAGCTTTTTATATTTTTCAACCGACGCTTTACCGTGTGCGTTAAATTCAAAGACATCCGGTTTGTTTTCAAAATAACAGAACGAAAATGTATCGTCATCGTTCAAAATGGTCTGCGTGGCGTGAATCGTGTCAAATTCGACAAGTTTTTCACCCATTAAACGAAAACGAAACTCCTTTATTTCGTTCGCGGTTTGCAGAGAATAAAAAAGAGTCGCGATCGAAAAAGATAAATTATTTTTCTTGCAAAAACGATACAGTTCAGTCACGTCTATATTTGCCGTGATATTGAAAAAAGGATTTTCATAATCCTTGAAAAGCTCGTAGGTCGCTTTTCTGTTCCAATTTTCAATGTCAACGATTTTCATTATTTAATCTTGCAAAATAGTTTTTCACCGCAGAGACGCAGAGTTTTATCATTAGTTTTAAATTTGTTAATCTCAAAAACAACCTAATTTTTCTCGGCGTCTTTGCGTCTCTGCGGTGAATTTTTTGATGAAATCCTATTTAACCTTCACGGCTTTCACGGGCGCGGGTGATTTCGAGAATTTTTCGATCACATTGTCGCTGAAAATACCGAAATAGAAAACGCCGAAGATCGTGATCAAAAGAACTGCCGCGACGAGCGTCGGAATCTTCGGTGCCAGCCAATCAGTTGTCCGTTCGCGGAAAAACATCACGACGATCAGGCGCAGATAATAATAGGCCGAGATTGCGGTGTTGACGACTGCGACGATGACGAGAAAGGTCAACAGCGGATTGCCGGCTTCAAGCGCCGGACGGAAAACCAAAACTTTGCCCATAAATCCGGC
>JANLTD010000337.1:0-13327 GCA_031362765.1 Acidobacteriota bacterium
GCAAAGTAGTTTTGGTCGCTGAAAGCGACAAATATAATAGCGTAGGGTAAAGCGAACAAAAGTGAGCTTTCGCCCTACGACAGTATGATAATTCGATCCGACGAAAGAAAGCGTCGCACAAACAATGAATCAGTATTGACCTGGATTTGTTGCTCACTTTCAGCGAGCTGATGTCTTTTCTACATCAACGTAGGGTTTCATTCGCTTCACTCATTTCACTCTACGCTATTATATTTGTCACCTTCGGCGACATCAGAATTTCAAGTTTGCGTAACACGAGTTTATAAGTTTAATACTTAGCGCCTTTGCTTCTAAAGCGGGAAACATATTTCACACCGTTGAAAATTAACAGAGAAATTATTTCCCGCTTTAGAAGCAAAGCGTTAAGTAGAGGTCAGTGTAAAATGAAATTTCGAATTATCAAACAAAGCGAAGCAAAAAGGTTGATTGCCTTATTGTTTCTGCTTTGCGGTTTGTTTTTGAGCGTTGAAGCGCAGCCGGCGTCCAAAAAGGCGAAGCTGATCGCCGCGCAAAAGATGTTTGAAACGGCGACGTCACTGTTGGATCAGCAAACCGAGCAATCGCGCCGTGAAGCTGCCGATAAATTTCTGGCGGCGAGCCGTCTGTTTGCCGAGGCCGGCAACAGATCCAAACAAGCCGAATCGCTTTCGTGGGCGGGACGCGCTTTCGATGACCTGAACGAGAAACAAAAGGCTTTGGACTATTACACTCAAGCGCTGAAGATCTATCGTTTCCTGAAAGACAAAGATGATGAAGCCTTATTGCTCAATAATATCGGATTGATCTATTGGGCTCTCAACGATAATAAACAAGCCGAAGCCAATTATCTCGCCGGTCTCAAGGCGGTCAGTCTTGCAAATGACCGATCAACCGAACCGCTGATCCTGCTCAATCTCGGTCTGCTTTATGACAAGATCGGCGAACAGGCGAAAGCGATTGACAGTTTTCTAAAATCTCTTGAACCGGCGCGGCGGTTTGAACGCGGCGATATTGAAGTCCAATCACTCAATGCTCTTGGCATAATCAGTCTTGCCAAAGGCGATGCAAAACAGGCGGTTGATTATTTCAGCCGCGCGCTGCCCGTCGCTCAAAAATCGGGCGATCGCCGTGTCGAGGCAATCACGCTCAATAATCTGGCGTTGGCTTATGACGGAATAAATGAGAAACAGCGTGCGCTTGAATATTACCGGCAGACGCTCTTGATATTTCAAACGCTCGATGATAAACAAACCGAAGCGACGACGCTCAACAATATCGGTCTCGTCTATCAATCTCTCGGCAAAAAACAAGATGCTCTTCGTTATTTCGAGCAAGCCCTGACGGCGGTCGGCGCGGTGAATGACAAAAATCTGGAAGCGACCATTCTCAACAATATCGGTGTCGTCCGGGACGGGCTCAACGAACCGCTCAAAGCCATTGAATTTTATAAAAGATCTTTGGAACTGCTCGGCTTGAATAAAAACTTTCATTTAGGTGTTAAAACACTCAATAATATCGTCGTCATTTATCTCAAACTGGACGCGCCGCAGGAATCCTTAAAGCTATTGAATCAGATATCTCCGGCCGTCAATAAGATCGGCGATCGTGAGCTGGAAGCCGCGATGCTGAACAACTTCGGCAGAACTTACGAAGTTTTGGGCGACCGTCAAAAAGCGTCTGATTACTACCGGCAAAGCCTCGAACTGGCGCGGGCTTCCGGCAAAAAACTGGCCGAAGCCCGCGCGCTCGGAAATCTGATGTTTCTATGGCGGGCAGCGGGAAATCGGCAATTCGCCGTTTTTTACGGTAAACAATCGGTCAATGCGCTTCAGGAATTGCGCGATAATTTCAAATCGCTCGATAAAGATCTGAAAGATTCGTTCCTTGAATCCGTCGCGGGCGATTATCGAATACTCGCCGATATTCTGATCGAACTAGGACGCATTCCGGAAGCCGAACAGGTTCTGGCGATGCTCAAAGAAGAGGAAGTCTTTGATTACCTGCGCCGCGACAAAGTGGTGGAAGAGCTGCTCAAACAAAATGTTTCATTTACCGCGAAGGAACGCGATGCTCTCGCCCGCTATAATAAATCGGCCGATCAGATCACCGCCATCGGTAAGGAATTCGGGAAACTCGACGATGAAAGTAAAACCTTTGAAGAAGGAAAATTTCCCAAACAAGCCCGCTATGAGGAACTGAAAAAACAGCTCGCGGACGCGACCACCGCTTTTCAGAAATTTCTTGATGAATTAAAGATCACTTTCGGACAAAAAGACGAACGCGTCGCAGCCGTTGATTCGGGTTTGCAGAACACGCTCAAACGCCTCGGAGCGAACCGGACGGCGATCGTTTCGACGATTGTCGGCGAAGATCGTCTGAATATCATCGTCACCACCTCGACGACGCAAAGGGCGCATACGGTTGAGGTTTCCGGCACAAACATCAATCAGCTCGTCATTGATTTTCGCGAGGCGTTGACCAATCCCGAAATTGATCCGCGCCCGACGGGGCAGAAGCTTTACGATATTCTGGTCAAACCGATCGAAAACGATCTGGCGGGAATCGAAGCCGACACGATCGTTTGGAGTCTCGACGGAACGCTGCGCTATATTCCAACGGCCGCGCTCTGGGATAAACAAAAAGGTTATCTGGCGGAACGCTTTGCAAACTCGGTGATCACGCTGGCGAGCTTTAGCACGATCGAATCGCCGCAGTTTGATAAACAAAAACTGAACGCGCTCGGCGTCGGCGTTTCAAAACCGACCGAAGGATTTTCCGCTTTGACGGCCGTCCCGGACGAACTCGACTGCATCATTACCGATCCAAACACAAAAACCGTTTCGCCCGCGCCGAAATGTCAGACCGGCGTCCTTAGCGGCAAGAAATTACTGGACGAAAAATTTACCTTAACGGCTTTTGAAAACGCGCTCGGACGTTACGCGGTCGTTCATATCGCGAGCCATTTCTCGCTCAATCCGGGCAACGACAGGGATTCGTTCCTGCTGCTCGGCGGCGGCGATCAGCGGCGGTTTACGATCGAAGACCTGCGCGGAGTTTCGTTGTCGGACGTTGAACTGATCGCGTTCTCGGCTTGCAACACGGCGACTCCGGGCGGCGAAAAAGAAAACGGCGTCGAAATCGAAGGTTTCGGCGCGGCCGCTCAAAAACGGGGCGCCAAAGCGGTGATGGCAACGCTCTGGTCGGTGGCGGATATTTCGACCGAAGAATGGATGGTCAAATTCTACCAACTCTACGGCAAAGGAAACACCGGCAAAGCCGAATCGCTCCGCCGCGCACAGCTCGCGATGATGTACGGCAAATACAAATCAACCGACGGCAGCACGATTCGCGGGACGGCGGTTTTCAGCCTTAACGGTGATAAAAACCAACCGCCGTTCAAACGGGACGAAAACGCGCCGTATTCGCATCCGTTCTACTGGTCGCCGTTCATTCTGTTCGGAAACTGGCGGTGAAACGATTTCGCTGAAGATTTCGATTCAGGCGAATCAATTAAGCACGACATTGACGGCCGGGAGCGCAGGCTGCCAGCCTGCCCGCCGTGCAAGCGAAGCGAGAACGGCCGATCTGCGCTATAAAATTTTACCTCAACAACGTTTGCCCGCGTCTTCGCCAAGCCTCGACGCGGGGCAGGCAGGCTGCCTGCGCTACCGGCGTGACATCATCTATTAATCAATCCGTTAAAATCCGCGTCCGGTTTTGATGATCTTTCAATCCTTTGTTCGCATTATTAATAAATTATTACGAATCAGTCTTCCAATAAATAAGAATTCAAACACGAAACGTTAAAGCCTGACGGTAATGCGTCACTAAAAATTTACGATCATAGAAAATGAAAACTTTAAGACTGGAGCGCGAGCATCCTTGCTTGCCATGAGCGTTGCTTCAACGCGAAAAAGCCTTGTTAAATTCGAAGACTCAAGGTTCAGAAAGCTGTTTTCGCGCCCTGCGCTCAGGCAAGCAAGGATGCTTGCGCTCCAGTCTTTAAGCCTTAGTTTTCTGCGAGAATAACTTTTAACTGACGCATTACGCCCGACGCCCAACTTTGACGGTTGACGGCGCGTTGGTATGTTCTTTCCGTCCTATGGAATGACATTGACGGCGATTGGTAAGGCTTTGGCAATGCGTCGGATGACCTTGTCGGCGCGTGTGTATGGCTTTGGAAACGCGTCGGATGACTTTGACGATGCTCCGTAAGGCTTTGACGGTGCTCCGTAAAGCCTTTACGGAGCATTGATATTTGATTTGCAACGCTCCGTAAAGCCTTTACGGAGCATTGATATTTGATTTGCAACGCGCCGTAAAGCTTTTACGGAGCATTGCTTTTTGATTTACAACCCTACGACAAAGCTTTTACGGAGCGTTTCCAAAGACTTATTTTTGACCGATGACATCATCTTTTCGGGGTTTTGTCCGATGTCCGGCGACGCTCAGGTCGTCGTGTTTCTAAACACCATTGAAACATTCGGCGGCAAACTGTAAGGTCACCGTAAATTAACCGCATAAGCCGGGTTAAAAGAATATTAGAGACCTTTCCAAAATAAATATTGACCGATTTTCAGGATAAATTAACCGCCTCAGACACCTCAGACGCTGAGTGAAAAGACAAAAACTTTCGGCAAGCACTTTTGAGAAAATCGGAAGTTTGTCTGCCAAACATTTTTTCAAAAACCTCAGCGTCTCAGCGTCTCTGCGGTAAAAAATTATTTAGGAAAAATGTCTAATAAAGCTGAAAATCAACATCTTCAAAATTTTTATCATTTCATCTGTAACCTTTTTTCAAATTCCGACACTCAATAACGTAGGGGGCGATTTTAGAGATTCTTTTAGTTCGCTTCATTCGATATTAACTTTGAAAAAAAAATTATAAAGAGAGAGAAAAAAAATGAAAAATATTATTAACAAATTAACAGTCTTGATAGTGACATTGGTATTGGGTACGGCGGCATTTGCCAATACGACAAATTTATTGGCGAATAACGAATTTCAAACCCGCCAGTCGGCGATCAAAAACACATACCGGACGAACGATATTCCGCAGGCAATGTTTGACAGGAATTTTCGCCAATGGCAGCCCGAACGTCCCGTCCAGCTGATTGCGGCAAACATCAACGACATTATGATGACCGACGGTTCAAGGATCTATTACAATCCGACGGTCGTTAATCAAACACCGGCGAAAGTGGTCGCGTTCTTTCTGGCACACGAATACGGTCATATTTTGGGGCGCACTTCAAGCGAATATCTCGCCGATCAGTTTGCCGCACGCGTTTATGCACAAACCGATATGGCGGTAGTCAAAGCGGCGGTCTGGCATTTCTACAATATACAGGGAAATATGTGCGACCAAGCGCACGGCTGCGGCTGGCAGCGTGCCGAAAACATCGCACAAACGGCAGGTTTTTCACGCGAAGAATATCAAGACATCATTCGCGGAAAATTCTAAACAAAACCAAATAAAAAAGGAGGTGATCATAAAAAACAAAAACGCTTAAACGATTCATCACGACAGAAGCCTGTTAATCTAACGGGCTTTTGTCGGCTCTACGTAATGCCTCAATAAAAAGAAAGATCTGCCCACGAAACACACGAAAGGCACGAAAGGAATCAATGTTTATTTTATTTTTAGTTTATTTCGTATGTTTCGTAGGCAAAGAATCTGTCTGTAACTTATTACTGACGCATAGCAGGTCAAAAAAGAAAAATGTTGACGAATGTCAGAAAACGCGTAAAATTCTCATTAATTACAGAACAACCTAAAAAATTGTCCGAAAGGGAAGTTTATTTATTGCTCAATTTTACGAACGGCTTTGTATTGAGATTTGGAAACCGGCGAACGATCACGCGTTGCCGGACAGACACGCTGATTGCAGTTGTCTTCTCAAAAGAACAGGTGCAGTTATGGAAAAAGAGTACGACAAACTTATGTTCATTGAATAAATCCGGCAAAAGAAATGTTTCGCTTTTAACCCGTGAAACGGGTGTCAGCGTGTAGCCCCGTGCGTGAGCGCGGGGTTGTGATCAACATATTTCGCGAACCCGTGAAACGGGTGACAGAAATAATTTCCTTGTTTCTGTCGCTATCATTCGATAGCTTTAATATTTATTCGATATTTCCCCGCGCTCACGCACGGGGCGGCGAAGCGGGGTGCTTTCGCCATCTCCGACGGCTGAATTGAGGTAAAAACATCGGCGGCGCAAAGGACTAATTAAGATTGGTGAAAACTATGAACAATCGGAAAAGTAAAATGTTGATTTATTGGGTAATTGTTTTAATGCTGTTGAGCGTTGAATTTCTCGACGCTCAACAACCGATTCAAACTCTAAAACTCGATCAACCGATCGAACGAGCAATAAAAGGCGGCGAAACACAAGTCTTTCAGTTCGAGGTCAAAGCCGGCCATTACGCCCGCGCGGAAGTCGAACAGAAAAATATTGATGTCATCGTTTCGTTGTTTGCTCCGGACGGCAAGCTCGTCGTTGAGATGGATGGCAAAGACGGCAGACTCTGGCGCGAAGCGGTGTCTTGTATTGCTGTTAATGATGGCGAGTTTCGGGTTGAGATCAAGGCTTACGGCGCAACTGACCAATCTGGAAGTTATGTAATCAAACTGGCGGAATTGCGCGAATCTGTGCCGAATGACCGCAAACGGCTTGAAGCCGAAGCACATTTAAGCGCGGGCATAAAGTTTTACTTACAATCGAAAAATCAGGAAGCTGTTAAGGAATTCGAAGTGGCAGTTGGATTCTGGCGCGAGCTCCGGGATGCGGAATGGGAAGCGGTAACACTGATAAATCTTGGTTGGGCAAACAGCGGTTTATCAAAAGAAGAACAGGCGATTGACGCTTTCACACAGGCAACGAAATTGTTTCAGCAAACCGGAGATCAATTTGGAGAAAGTAGAGCTGTCACTTGGCTGGGAAATTCCTATCGTGCCCTCAGCCAATATGACAAAGCACGGGAATTTTACGAAAAGGCTTTAATCATCAGACGCAAAATAGGAGATAAACGCGGTGAAGGCTGGACACTGAGGAACTTGGGAAATGCCTATAACAGCTTAGGACAATACGAGAAAGCGATTGATTTTTTTGAAGAAAGTTTGGTCATTAGTCGAGAAATTAAAGATGGAGACGAAGGATTTATATTAATTGAATTGGGTAACATATATGAAGTTTTAGATGAATTTGAAAAATCAGTAAACTATTATAAACGTGCTGTTGAAATCATACCTCCTGAAAATTTTGATAAACGATATTTATCCTACCTTGCGGGAAAATTTTCTGATTATGGTCGTCAACTTAATAAGGAAAATGACATGGAGCTAAGTCTTTCATTTTTAAATCTATCATTATACATTTATAAATTATCTAAAAGTGAAAGTGGTCAAGCAATAGTGAATGCAGAAATCGGGTTGGTTTATTCAAATTACGGAGAAATGCAAAAGGCTATCGAGTCTTATAAAAAGGCTTTGTTACAAATGAGAGATTCCTCCTCTAGAAGACAAAGAGCCGCAACTTTGTCTGATTTGGGAACTGCATACGCCATTCTGCGTAACAATAAAACAGCGTTGAAATATTACGCTCAAGCTTTGGCTATTCAGAGGATTGAGGATAGGTTAGGTGCAGCAATAACTCTAAATAGTATCGGGCAACTATATTTGGTTTTAGATTACAAATCAAAGTCGCTGATAATCTTAAATGAAGCCTTAAAAATGTTTAATCTAATTGAAAAAAACAATTTTATAGATAAAGAGAGAGGGGCGTATGGGGGAACGGGGCAGGGAGAATTTGGGAGACCTCCAATTAGGGTTGTTGTTGAAGTTGATAAAATGAAATTCTTTATTGCTAAAACAAAAACTTTAAACGGTATCGCTTTGGTTTATCTGAAGAAAAGAGAAAAATCTAAGTCTTTAGAGCATTTGAATCAAGCCCTAATTCTGTCAATGGAGACCGATGATAAAAACGTGCAAGCACTTACACTTAATAATCTCGGTAAGGCGTTTTTTCTGTTCGGTGAAAGTCAAAAGGCTGTAGAGTTTTACGCACAGGCTTTGCCTTTACTTATATCAGTCGGGGACATCATTGGCGAAGCAAGAACACTTCATAATTTAATGCTTGCCTATAATTCTCTCAATCAAACTAAATTGGCAATTATTTACGGAAAAAAATCAGTTAATGGTTATCAACAAATCCGCTCGAAAATAAAAGGTTTGGACAAAAACACTCAGCGAATTTATGAAAAATCAATCGTTGAAACATATCGGTATTTAGCAGATATTCTTATTAAGAATGATCGTTTGCCCGAAGCGCAAGCCGTACTTGATTTGCTTAAGGAAGAAGAGTTTTCGGGTTTAGTCCGTCGAGGCGGCGAAGTATCGGAAAATATCCCGTACAACAAAGCCGAAGATGTCGCGCTCAAAGTCCTTGACCAACTTGCCGTGCTCGGGCGTGAGAAAGGCGAACTTGATGATAAGAACGAAAACGAAGCGCTGACCGAATCAGAACGCCAACGATTTAAGGATTTACAAATACAAATCGAGATCACCGAAGCCGAATTTAATAAAACAATAGCCGCGCTTTCTGCCGAATCGAATAAAACTGACAATTTTGGTGTCGTCGAGAAAGACGCGCAAGCCTTTATGTCAACTCTCAGGGAACTTGGGCGTGGGACGTTGGCGCTTTATACGGTGATCGTTAATGATTCAAAACCAACCGATAACGCCAACGAGCAGAAAAAGGAACCGATCAAAACAGGCTGGATCATTCTCGTGACGCCCGAATTTCGCAAAGCGTATCCGGTTGACGTCAAAGATTTGGAACAGACCATTTTCAATTTCCGCACAACCTTGACTTCGCCGGTCTATGATCCGCTGCCGTTTGCCCGGGAACTTTACAAAAAGATGTTTTTGCAGGCAGGCAAAGACGGCAAAACGCTCGCCGCCGATCTGGATGAATATTTCAAAGATAAACCGAACAAAACCCTGATGTGGTCGCTCGACGGCATCTTTCGATATGTGCCGATCGCCGCACTGCACGACGGAAACACGTATCTGGTCGAAAAATATCGCAACACGATTTTCAACACGGCAAGCAAAGACCGTTTGAAAGATGCGGTCAAACCAACCTGGACGGCGCTCGGTTTGGGTGTCAGTCTCGGACGCACCGAATCGGGCAAGACCTTTTCTGCGCTTGACGGGGCTAAAAAAGAGTTGCTGAAAATCGTCAAACAGGATACCGGTTCGGGCATTATGAAAGGCACGATCAAATTGGACGATCAATTTACGGGCGAGGCGATGTTTGATGCCTTGTCGTTCGATAAAAATCCGTTGGTTCATATCGCCAGCCATTTCAGTTATCAGATCGCCGATTTCGATTCGTCATTTCTTCTTTTGGGAAAAGGAACGCTGACCGTCAAAGACCTCCGTGTAAAATCCACGCTCTTTAACGGAGTTGATCTGCTGACGCTCTCGGCGTGTGAAACGGCTGTCCCGGACGCTAACGGAAAAGATGTCGAAGGCTTTGCCTATCTGGCACAATCTTTGGGGGCCAAAGCGGTGATGGCAACGCTCTGGCAAGTGGACGACATCGGCACACAAGTTTTGATGCCCGAATTTTACCGTCTGCACGAAACCGGACTCGACAAAGCCGAATCCCTGCGCGAGGCCCAGCTCGCGCTGTTGCAAGGCAAGATCAAAGACCTTCCGGCAGATGTTAAAAGATCGGGAGTTTTTAATTTAGACCCGAAACAAACAAAACTCGAAAAGTATAACGCGGAAGGCAAGCCGCCATTTGCCCATCCATTTTACTGGTCGCCTTTTGTGCTGATCGGGAATTGGAGATGAGTAAAACAATTAAGGAGCAAAAGTAAATGTTCAAAGTAATAATTAGGAATCGAATAATAATGACACAGTTGATGTATGTAACCTTTTTTATATTTATTTTTTTTACATCATCATCGTCAGCGCAGCATAATGATTCCACTTCCGACCAAGCAGGTATTTTGTTTCAGGAAGGGAGCGAATTATCCAGATCGGGAACAAAAGATGGCAAAGAAAAAGCGTTGCTTAAATTGGAAGAAGCGGCAAGATTGTATGATATTGCCAGCAACAAGCAAATGATTGGAATGACGTTTATATTAATGGGTAATATAAATAAAGAGCTTAATAAGAATCAGGTTGCTTTAGAAATATTTCAAAAAGCATATCAAATTTATAAAGAACTTGATAGAAAAGCTGGACAAGGAATGGCTCTTCATTCTATCGGAACAATATATTACGAAGAAGGCAGTTTTCAGAAAGCCTTTGATAACTTTTCTAAGGCTTTAGCTCTTCAAGAATCAGTCAATAACACTTTTGACCAAATGGGCTTATATGGAAGTATTGGAAATATTTTTGCAGATATGGGCGAAAGCGAGAAGGCTTTATTTTACTATGACAAAGCCTTACAACTATCAGCGAATACTGATTATAGTATCCTTCAGAATTTCGCAATTCTCACAAATATTAGTTCAGTTTATGTGGAATTAGGAAAATACGAGGATGCTTTAAGCTATCTTGAGCTTACTTTTTCATACTACAGATCATCAGGCGATTATGAAGCAGTTGCCGGCATTCTAGTTATGGCTGGTGATATAAATCTGAAAATCGGTAATAAAAAAGAAGCCTTCGATTTCTTTCAAAATGCTCTGAATACGTATAAATACTTAGGTGATAAAAAAAGTGAAGCTGTAGTTCTCACCAGAATTGGCGAAACTTACTATTTAATGGGAGAGAAAGAAAAATCATTAGAATATTATCAAAAAGCCTTACCTTTGAACTATATCTCAAAAAGTAATAACGATACTCCTTACACTCTAGGTTCATTAATGGAGTATTGGGCTAACCAAGGAAAAAGAGATTTAGCAATTCTTTGGGGGAAACTTTCTATTTATCAATTCCAAAGACAAAGACAATCATTTCAATTGTTAGATAAGCAGGCTCAAAAAAGCTACTTAAAACGAATTGAAGGTTATTACAGAAGACTGGCTAATCTACTTATTGAGAGCAACAGAGAAAATGAAGCAGTTCAAATTCTAAATGCTTTTAAAGACCAACAGTTTTATGATTTTGGAACAAATCAAACGCTTAAATCGATATTTTTCTTAAGTCGTGAAGCAAAACTAAAGGAGAGTTATGAACGGCTTGTAAAAAACATCGAAAATGCTGGAGAGAAAAACATAGAAACCGCTAACCTTTCGGAAAATTCAGCTCAGAGAACTGATGTAAAAGAAGAATTGGAAAAGTCATTGAAGGAATTTCTGGCTGTCTATAAAGAGTTTGAAACCGAACTTTCAAAACCTGCCGACGAAAAAGATAAAGTCGGTGATATTCCCGATACCCGCGAGATGCAAACTTCTTTACGGAATCTGAATCAACAAACAGGGCAAAAAGTGGTCGCCGTTTATACTCTCGTCGGTGAAGATAATTTCCGCGCTTTGATCGTTTCACCGGACGGCATCAAAGCGGTTTCCTCGCCGATCAAAGGAAATGAACTCAATGAAAAAGCTTTGAAATTGTGGGGATTACTGCAATCCGATAAATACGATCCGACCGTTTTATCGAAACAGATCTATGACGCGGTTTTTAAGCCGCTCGAAGCCGAATTGCCGAAAGATACGACGACCATTATGTGGAGTCTGGACGGTAATCTGCGGTATCTGCCGATGGCGGCTTTGTGGGACGGTAAGCAGTTTTTAGCCGAAAGGTTTGATCACGTTATTTTCACCCGCGCTGATGCGGAAAGAATGACGCGTGCGGTGAATCCGAATTGGACGGGAACGGGTTTCGGCACAACTCAGGCGCAGACGGTTGATCTTTTGGGCAGTCAGATAAGTTTTGATGCTTTGCCGGGTGTGACGGCCGAGCTTGCGGAGATCTTTAAGCAAACCAATTCAAAAACCGGCATCCTGACGGGCGAGGTCTTGCCCGATAAAAAGTTCACGAAAGCCAATTTCATCGAATCAATGAAACAGAAACGACCCGTCGTGCATATCGCGTCGCATTTTTCGTTTCGTCCGGGCGATGAAGCGCGTTCGTTTCTGCTGCTTGGCGACGGCACGGCATTTACCTTGAGCGATATGAAAGCGGAAACAAATCTGTTTCAAGGCGTGGATCTGCTGACGCTTTCGGCGTGCAACACGGCCGCCACGCAGCAGGATGCGAACGGGCGCGAGATTGACGGATTTGCCGAGCTCGCTCAAAGATTAGGAGCCGGCGCGGTGATGGCAACTTTGTGGAGTGTGTCGGATGCTTCGACGCCGTGGCTGATGCGCGATTTCTATGCAAACAGGCAAAGCAAGATCGGGATGACCAAAACCGAAGCCTTGCGAAAAGCCCAACTCGGATTATTGAACGGCACGGCGGAGATCAAACCATTGCCGGAAGCTTTGAAAGGGACGACGATCAACAAAGTGCAAATCGTGATCATCCCGAAAGGCGGCAAACGCGACGCAAACGATACGCGCTCGGGTGTTTTTTACCTCAACGAAGCGGAAGCGCCGCTTTACAAAAAGGATGACAAAAAACCATTTGCGCATCCGTTTTACTGGTCGCCGTTTATATTTATCGGGAATTGGAAATAAGCTGGGAGCGCAGGCAGCCTTGCCTGCCCGCGCGTTCGAGGCTTTGCGAGAACAAGGCGCGAACGCCGTTGTTTACTTGAAAGTTGAATTTATATGGAGCGGTTGCCGTTCTTGGCTATCGCTCGAACGGGCAGGCAAGGCTGCCTGCGCTCCCAGCCGCCAATTTATTGTCGTGTTTATTTTTCAAAAAACATAAGCCGTGAAAAAAGCGTGTGCTATTGAACATTTGAACTGAAATTCTCAAGTGGGAAATATTAACAGAGAAAGCAAAAGTATGAAAAAGACAAATATCGCTCGGACAATTCTTCTGATTACCATAGTGGCATTGATGCAAACCTCAATGAACGCCCAAAAAGCCGAACTCGTCGTCGAAACTGGTCATACTTTATCTGTCTATTCAGTTGCCTTTTCACCGGACGGGAAAACTCTCGCTTCGGGAAGTTGGGACAAAACCGTCAAGTTGTGGGATATGCAGACGGGACGGGAGCTTCGCACTCTCGCAGGTCATACTGATGGTGTCTGGTCAATTGCCTTTACGCCGGACGGGAAAACTCTCGCTTCGGGAAGTGTGGACAAAACCATCAAGTTGTGGGACGTCCAGACCGGACAGCAACTTCGCTCTCTCTCAGGTCATAATGAAGCTGTCTTTTCAGTTGCCTTTTCACTGGACGGAAAAACTCTCGCTTCGGG
>JANLTD010000348.1:0-2966 GCA_031362765.1 Acidobacteriota bacterium
TCGACGATGACGAGCGACGCGATTCTTTTCAAACAAAATTAGTTCCAAGTTCTAGATTAATCTAAAACTTGGAACTTGGAACTTTTCTTCTTTACTTTGACAATTTAACCGCGACTTTGACCGGCTCTGTTTTTTCATCGGCCGAGCGATTTCCTTTAGCGATTGTTTCCCGACGGATCTTTTTTTCGTACCCCGAGGCGCTGACTTGCTTGCCATCCGCGTCGCGTCTGTCAAAAATACCGCTCAAAAAATAAGTTTCGCCGTAGCGGTTAAAGACGACTCTTTCGGCTTCAGATGAAGACGTATTTTTGGCTGAAATATCGAATGTCACAACTCTTGTCGATTTCGTTTCTGCATTTCTGAGCAGATATTTGCCGAAACTCATCTTTTTGAGTTCGTATTTGCCTGCCGAAAGCTTTTCTTTGCCGACCTGAAAATCAAACGAAGTTTCAAAAGCCAATTTTTCCTGGGCGCTCGCCGAACCGGCTCCGAAGATTGCGACTAAGCCTAAAACAAAGATAACTGCGAATAATTTTATTGATTGCGATTTCATATTTTTTTCTCCTTACAAATTTTTACCGGCAACTTAAATGCTTGCCGATTTTGATTAATGCGAGATTTGTGCCAAACTTTCGCAAAAGATTCAAACCAAGAAATAATTGAAGTTAATGTGTTTTGGGCGAATTCCGGACAAAAGCCGACTCACGCGAAAAGCTATCCGAAAAGATAGTTATTCAAACCAAACGGATAGTAAAACGTTTTGAGTCCTGCCTTCAGGCGGATTATCTCGAAGTCTGATCCAATTAAAAAGGTAAACAAATTGCCGCCTGAAGGCGGGACTCAGAACTTTTAGCCGACTAAAATCTCTGTGGAATAAAGTTTGCTAAATAAAAGATTCGTTCTAAACTTGAAAAGCGATGGCGGAAAAACTAAAGATCATCTCCGAAAAAGGCAAGGGCAAGATTTTCGACCTCGACGGCGAACGGATTTCCGTCGGGCGCGGCGCAGAGAATGAGATCGTATTAAATGACGCGTCGGTTTCGCGGCGGCATTGTTTGTTTGAAAAACGCGGCGAAGCTTATTTTGTCACCGATCTGGGAAGTTTGAACGGAACTTCGGTCAATAAAGTGGATGCCGACCAAACACGGCTTTCAAACGGCGATAAAATTAATGTCGGCGATTTTACTTTTCGCTTTTCAACTGATGATTTTGCCGAAGAATCAAGCGGCGTTTTCTTTGACAAAACCGAATTTCTCCTTCCGAAAAATTCGGTTCGGCTTCGCATCGAGGAAGTTTTCGGCGCGATGGCGCGAGATTTGACGGCGCTCTTGCGAATCATTGAAAAGATCAATGTAATTCACGAAACGGAAGCTCTGCAACGCGAACTTTTGCAGCAGATCTTTGAAGTCGTGCCGGCTGACGAAGGCGCGATCCTGCTCGTTGATGATGAAAACGAATTTGTCGAGATCGTCGGCCAACATCGTTCGAACGAACGCGACACGGTTATTGTCAGTCAAACGGTCGTCAATCTGGTCTTGCGGGAAAAGAAGGTAATTTTAGTCACGGATTTTGCTTCGGACGCCGGATTACAAGATGCGGCGAGTCTGTTTCTCAAAAAAGTTTCGTCGCTTCTTTGCGCGCCGATCGTGATTTTTGAAAAGACAATTGGTGTCATTTATCTCGCAAGTTCACAAAACATTTTTGACGAAAGTCATTTAAGATTCTTAACGGCAGTTGCCGGAATCGCGGCGATCTCGATCGAAAATGCGCGAAACTTTGCACAGCTCGAAAATGAAAACGCACGGCTTCGCGGCGAAACATTAAGCTGCAATATGATCGGCGAAAGTTCCGCGATGGACAAGATTTTTGAGATCATCAAAAAGGTCGCGCCGACCGATTCGACCGTACTGATCGGCGGCGAAAGCGGAACGGGCAAAGAACTCGCGGCGCAGGCGATCCACACGGGCAGCCAACGTCGCGGGCAACCGTTTGTCGCGATAAACTGTGCGGCTTTGACCGAAACTCTGCTTGAATCGGAACTTTTCGGACACGAAAAAGGCGCGTTCACCGGTGCGGTTCAGCAAAAAAAAGGCAAGATCGAGATGGCGCAGGGCGGCACGCTTTTTCTCGATGAGATCGGCGAAATGGCGCTTAATTTGCAAGCCAAAATACTGCGCGTTCTTCAGGAAAGAGAATTTGAACGCGTCGGCGGCACGCGGCCGATCAAGGCCGACATTCGACTGATCGCCGCGACCAACCGCGATCTGCAGACGGAAGTCAAGAACGGAACTTTCCGTCAGGATCTGTTTTATCGCCTGAATGTCATCCGGGTACAGATGCCCGCCCTGCGCGAACGCAAGGAAGATATTCTGCCGATCGCCGCGAATTTTGTTGATAAATTCAGCGCCAAGCTCAATCGAAGAATTCGCGGAATTTCAGAACGGGCGAAAAAACTTCTTTTGAAATATGATTTTCCCGGCAACGTCCGCGAGCTCGAAAACGTGATCGAACGCGCCATCGTGCTTGGTTCATCCGATTGGATCCTGCCCGAAGACCTGGCGGAAGATTTTCTCGAAATGAGGGTTGAAAGTGAAGTTTCGGACGCCGAAACCTATCACGACGCATTGCGCGAAAAGAAAAAGGAACTTATCTTAAACGCCTTTCGCAAAACAAAAGGCAACTATGTCGAAACGGCGAAACTCCTTGATGTGCACCCGAATTACCTGCATCGCTTGATCAGAAATCTCGAAATTAAAGGCGAATTAGAAGAAAAATAATTCGATTGTATAATTCTGCGTGATGAAAAGAGTTTCATAAGATCAGCTAAAAGCTATTAGTTTAAAGCTCAGATTTGAACTTTTATCAGATTCAGATTTGCCAGATCGTCAAGCAGCTTTTGGCTTTCGGTTCCAGAATTTCGATAGTATAAGTTTCCATAATTCAAGATTTTATCACAAATAAATTCA
>JANLTD010000366.1:0-3438 GCA_031362765.1 Acidobacteriota bacterium
AAGCTCATCTTTAGTAACGTCTTCATGGGTAACGGTTTTAATCACATCAGGCCCCGTGATAAACATATAAGAAGTATCTTTGACCATGATGTTGAAATCCGTAATAGCCGGTGAATAGACTGCTCCGCCCGCGCATGGACCTAAGATGCAGCTGATTTGCGGCACGACGCCGCTGGCCAATGTATTGCGCAGAAAAATATCGGCATACCCGCCAAGGGAAACGACACCTTCTTGAATTCGAGCGCCACCTGAATCATTCAGCCCGATTATTGGGGCGCCGGTTTTCATCGCAAGATCCATAATTTTACAGATCTTTTTTGCGTGCGTTTCACTTAAAGAACCACCAAAGACGGTGAAATCTTGTGCAAAAAGAAAAACCTCACGCCCATCAACCAACCCATGCCCGGTGATTACTCCGTCACCCATAAATTTTTGACTTTCCAATCCAAAATCATTTGACCGATGGACAACAAACTTATCGAATTCTTCAAAACTGCCTTCATCCAAAAAGAACTCAACCCTTTCCCGTGCCGTCATTTTGCCTGCGGAACGTTGTTTTTCATTTCGCTTAGTTCCACCGCCGGCCTCCGCAAGTTCAGATTTGTTCTCCAAAAATTCGAGTTTGTCCATTGATTGTTCTTTTGTTCGTGGTTGCATATAACTTAGTTTATTGGTTCTGGGAAAATTTTCAAACTTGAAAAGTACTAAAAGTTTTAGAAATTTGACGAATAATGGTCTTAGAAAGCAGGCATTTCAATACGATCTTGAACAAATAGATTGATTGTAAAACCGCTACAAATGGTACAGATTGCTTCAAGGTATTGTATTTTTGATTAGCCGTGGTTTTGATACGCAAAACTCGAAACTGCAATGTGTTGAGCGCGAATATCAAAACGGGCATGAGATTTTCGCGGAGTACATCGGTTTTATTCAGAGATCGAATCCGGAGGGCCTTTTCATAGTTTTCCCGGGGGCAAAGCAAATTGATTTTTCCTAAATGCGCATGTCTCATTTTATTAGCCGGTTTCAAATTGTGATCTTCCGAAAGTGTCCGTGGATTGTTCAGTTTGGCCAGTCAGTTCAGGGTTCCAAAGCAGTTCGCGGGGACTTTCGCTTAGCTTGATGCCCTGGTGTTTTTTCAAAACATCCAGAATTCCAAGCTTGTGGCTTAAAGTCCGGGACGGTATTTCGATTTGGCTTTTGTTTGCATGAAATAGCTTCTTTAGGTTCGGCGCGGTGTTTGCCATGATCGGTAACGACGTGCTTCAAAGGTTGTTGAAGACAAAATCGCGAAAAAAAAGCGTGGAACGCAAGCTAAAAGCGCCTTCACGGCGATTGACATAGGTTTTCTGCTAAAACCGCTAATGAGCGATTAACCTGATAAATGATTGATATTCATGAAAAAGGGAAGGCTTTCTGTTTTATAAGAATCAGAAGCTCGTCAAGGGATTGAAGGGTTTTCGCGATCAGCTTATCCGGATATCTGTAACGTCGTGAGTTTACTTCAAATTCTTCAAGGTCCAATATTTCGGACTCAAAATCCTTCGAAATCAAAACATCAATATCCATATCAACATAATCCAAAATATTATTTTCAAATTTCGGGGGCATACTTACATTGCAATAATAATTACGCAATTCGCCATTTGGCTCGTGAAATCGGAAGACATTGTACCAACGATCTAGCCAATAATATTCATAGGAGATTGTTCCGCGCCTAATGACGCCCAACTTAGAATGCCGGACTTCTGATTCAAATCTGCCAACAAATTGAAGTAGAGAGTTTTTTTGTTCAATAAAATCGGCTTTCCACGATCTATGGATTTCTCCGTCCAACTTTCGAGAATTTATGATTGTCGAATGATCCGGCTTTTGCATAAAACTCACGTCTTTTGTAGATAATTCTGAAAAATATCATCTAAGCTGTTTGAGATACCTTTAATATTTTTGGGGTTGCTTCAGAGCTTACAGTCTATCGCCAAACCGCGGTGCAGGCGCCGCGCGGATAACTTTGGACATTTGTATTCTGAACGAAATCATAATATTTCTTTTCTTTTGCCCAAGTGCTTATTAATTTTCAGTAGGATAAATCGCTATGGATTTCTAACAACTAAAACAGAACACGGCGCACGATGCAAAATTGCATCAGATACCGACCCGCGCAAAAGCGTTTTCCATCGATTGTAACAGTGGGAACCGACGATAATTAAATCTGCTTGAATTTGTTCGGCTTTTTCGACTATACGGCTTTCCGGCGATCCATACCGTATCTCATGCATTATTGAAATATCTTTATGTGCAAACGTAATTCCAATCATTTTTGATGTAGTTTCCATTGAATTGACTGCATTTTCAATAACTGCATTTTCGATTTCTTCGGCGGTTGAATAGCGATTGCCAAAAATTTCTAGTGAGGTATGAATCGCCATATCAACAACAGAAATTATCCAGAGTTCGATCGGACCGCAGAGATTCAATTTTCTAAGAAGATCAATCATGCCGTCACTGTGTTTTGTCCCGTCAATTGCTAACAGTATTTTCATAAAAGTCGGAGTTAATTCAAAAATAGTGAATCATTCAGAATCAATCAATAGAAACATTCCTAATTGAATAAAAGCACTATCTTAACTTATCAAATAATGGGTCTCATTGATAGAAGTTGATATTTTGCAAAACACGAAACAAATAAAATAAATCAACAATTATCGGAAAACACGATCCCGAGCATTTTGGTTCATAACAACCAAGTCTGATCATTTCTGGAATTTAATTGAAAAAACTCATGAAACCCGGAATCGCTGCTTCCAATTAAGATCTTCCTTACGGCACGTTATATGCATAAAACTCTAATATTTATTGTTGAGCACAGTTTCGTTCATTTTTGTAAATAATTGGGATAGAACGAGCTGCTCGGTAGCCGTTAAATTTTCAACCAATCCAAGCTCAAGTTTTCTCCATGTTTCTTCAATTTGAGGGCGAATTGCGGCGCTTTTGGGCGTTAAATAGACGCGCAAAAGCCGGCCGTCGGTCGGACAGCCTGCACAAGCAACGAACCCATTTGTTTTTAAGCTTTTTACCATTTTATTAATTGTTGGAGGTGATACTCGGAGTCTTGAAGACAATTCTATCTGACTCAGGCCATCCGTTTTCCAAAGTTCAAATAGTATGAAAATTTGACCGCTGTGTAAATCGAATCCCTGCAAATCTCTTTCAATTTGAACCTTAAAATTGGTTGAAAGCTGGGCTAATAAAAAAGGAAGCGTTTCACTAAAATTCATATAGTTACCATGCTGACCAATTATACTTAGGATGCATATCATTAGCAAGCTATGCAGAAAAACTTAGCCTGCTAAGTTTATAAAATAGACTAAAAAAAGCGCGTGGATTTCTCGCGCTTTTCGGATCAAAACTGAACAAACAGGCCTGAAGTTACTTTGT
>JANLTD010000372.1:0-7197 GCA_031362765.1 Acidobacteriota bacterium
GGCGGCGATCATGGCGGCTTGGAACACTAGCAGTAAGAGAAGCGAGCCGAATTTTTTGGTTTTTGTTGAGGATATGGGGATCAGGGCGGCGGCGAGTAATAGCGGCACAGCGATCACGGCACCGGCCATGGCGAGGCTGTAGAGGGCCGATATGGTTGAAGCGACGGTACTGACGCTGGCACCTGTTGCTGCGACTCGCGGCAGTATCGCGTTTAGTATGGTCGTCTGAGACGCAAAAAACAGAACGGCGGGCAGCAGACCGAGTAAGCCCGGGAGAATAAAAAACCAAAACGGCGGCGAGGCCTTTGTGACAGGCATGAAAAGACGAACGATTGCAATGATGATGCCGATCAGTCCGATCAGCAACGCGAATGAAAGTGCGAGAATCACCGGAATGTTCGATTCCCGCAGAGCAACCGACACGGCTCCGATACCCGCAGTCTCATTGTTCCTTAAAGCCTGGATCGCGCCGAATATTGACAGAGCCCCTGCTCCGCCACCGATCGCGGCGATCATATAAGAAAACAACGGAACGATCCGCGCCGAGATCGAAACTGGAGCAAATACATGATCGGGGTCCGTAGGCTGATTGAACATCATAGTCAAAAAGTATATCTCAGAACAAACTGCATACTGCGCGGCTGGCCCTGAATGGAAGTAAAGTTTGCAAAGTTTGTCAGAGGTTGGGTGGCGCTTTGAGGGTTGACGTCGACGTTGTAGCTGGTAACACCCCTCATTTTTTGAGTGTTAGCGAGGTTAAAAACTTCCCATCGCAACTGGAATTTGTGGCCTTCCCACGGCAAATCAAAGGTTTTGCCCAAACCCATGTCAAGCACCCAAAACGACGGAAGCCGAAATACATTGCGTTCGCCGCTCTCGCCCGGATAGGCGTTACGGAAACTGTTATAGGCTTCGAGTGTATTGCATCCGAATAAACTACCGCCGCGTGTCGGGCAGGTTTTGACGTCGGCGATGCGGGTTGCGTAGCTGAGGATAGACCAATTGGTCGTCCATCTACCGCTTTCCTTCGGTGCACCGATCGGCAGACCTGAGTTGTAGCGGAAAATTCCCGAAAGTTGCCAGCCGCCCAGAATTAGATTGGCAAATTTATTGACATTGCCAAAAATCGGCTCACCCCTTCCGACTGGTATTTTTAGGAGGCCATTGGCGTTGACGATGTGGCGCATATCGAAATCTGACGCGGCATACAGATCTTGCTGTCGGAATGAATTAATGACCGTGCCTCCGCCTCCTCCAAAAACACTCGCGGATTGCAATGCGGAACCATCATCCGACGAGCTTGAATAAGTGTAATTAACATCCATCGTCAGCCGCGTTCCCAGTCTTTGTCGAACCGTAAACGTCAGGCCCTGATAATCCGACTGTCCGACTGCGCTCCATGCACTGTAAGTGCCGTATTGCGGCTGATAGTAAATATGCTGTCCGGGGAAACGGCTGGATAACTGCGATAATCTGAGTTGAGCGGTTGTCCAATCGGTCCGGCGGCATCGGCCCGTACCCGTGAATACCATTGCATAGACCACCTGCGTTTGGTTATAGCTTGCCGGACAGCTCAGCAAGGCCGATAGATTTGCCGGAAATAGATTGGCAAAGTAAGGGATCTGCTGAACCTGCAAGACGGCCGTGCCTTGCTGCCGCAGAACCTCCAACTGCGTAGCCGCCGTATTCCAATCCGTTCCCGACTGCGAATCGGTAAAATTGGCGATCTGTGCCACGTCACGCGGGACCAGCAGATTGCGGGCTTTTCGCCCAATATACGACGCCGAGACGATCAGACCGCGCGGCAGCGTGCGCTCGTAGGTCAAACTCCAACTGTAATTGATCGGGGCAACCAGATTTTCGTCAAATCCACCCTCGATCGGTGTCGGCTGAATTTGCGTCTGCGCCTGACGTGGAAAGGTCAGATTGCCTGTTGGGATAGTAATGCCGGGCAGATTTCGGATAGTCTGGTTAAATCCAGTGAACAGCGGCCCGAGGTTGGTCGTCAGATCATAAAAGTTCAGGGGAATTTCCTGAGCCGACGCAAAGCCCAGAAGGTTATTATAGTCAAAACTTACAGCCAATTGCTGCCCGAAATAATCGTTAGTTATACCAAAACCGCCGCGAATGACTGACTCGTTATTCCTGCCAAACAGGCGGCCCAAAAGGTTTTTTCCAAAATTTGGCGACCAAGCAGCGGCAATACGCGGCTGAAAATTATTCTTGTCCCATTTGTATAGCGGTGATCTGCCATTCGCTTTGCCGGAAAGGTCTATTACGATCGGCTCGTTGTACGGCGTACCGTTTGCAGCACCCTCGGCGCGGCGTTTAAGGATCTCGCTTAAACTGACAGTTGGTTTGGTTTCATAACCGCTTGCTTCATAAACCGGACGGCTCAAACCGTAACGCAAGCCGAAGGTCGCGGTCAGGGTTGGGCGAATTCTCCATATATCCTGCATGTAAAAATCGTATTCTTCGGTCCTGAATTCGCGGTCGTTCGGAGTTCCAAATGGCTGTAGCGAACCATCGTGCCGGAAATTAAAGTCTGCGCCATACCCATTAAAACGTCCGATAGCCGCCGTCACCGCCTGTAAGACACCCTGACTGCTGGAAGCGGCAATTTGATACATAAAGTTGTTTTGTAAATATGTATTGATCGGTTCGGTGACTGAACCGACCGCATAGGAAAATGGACGCGTCGACGCAAAATCGTACGCACTGGCATAGTCACTCTGCCGGTTGCGAACGAGGCGAATATTTGTTCCGAATTGGAAAGTATGGTTTCGCCAGATGCGGGAAACGTCGTCGGTGATGTTATGCACAGGTATGACACGCGAAAGGCTCCGCCGGAATAGACGCGGAAAGAAAACACCGCCGAAACCGATCCCATTGTCGGCCGAATCGCCCTGATCGCTGGAAGCATCGCGGGTCAAACCGTACCGGAAATTATTGACAAGATTATTGTTGATCGTCCAGTTATGGCCGATGACAAAACCGAAAGGATGATTCCAGACGGTCGGCGCTCTCGTGTCGGGAAATGCCGGTGCCGACGTTTCCGTATCGCTAATATAGTTTGCGCGGAAAAACATCTGTTGTTTAGCCGAAAGGTTAAAGTCCAGCCGGAAAACGTGCGAATTATTATTAATTCTATTGTTGGCGTTAAAGCGGTATCCGGCCGTGTTCAGGCCGTCGCCGATCTCAAAACTGTTTGCCGGATAACGGGCGGCGACATCGGCAAAAACCGCCAGCGCCGCTGGATTACAACCGTTGGTGTTTGGAAAAACCGTCGTTATCTGGGCGCACATGAGCGACGCCGACTGTCCGGTCGTGGTGCGAAAGCGAATGATACCTTGTCCCAAATTTGATAAAGGCACATTGCGCAAAATAGCGGCGCCGCGAGTCGTGCGTTCGCCTTCGTAGCTGTAAAAGAAGAATAAACGGTTTTTCCAAACCGGGCCGCCGATCGCGCCGCCAAAGACATTTCTGTCAAATTTCGGACGCTCGACGCCTGAGCGGTTGTTAAAAAAATCATTGGCCGTCCAAGCGGTCCGGCGTCCGGTAAGAAATATCGCGCCGCGAAGTTGATTTGTTCCGCCCTTGGTAACGAGCGAAATTTGCGCGCCGGATGAACGCCCCTGCGACGCATTGGCGTTGGTTGTCGTTACGCGAAATTCCTCGATCGCTTCGGCGTTCAGGCGCAAAACCGGGCTGAAAATATTGTTTGTCTGCGCCTCGTTGACATCAACTCCGTCAAGCGTGATATTTGCCTGATCGCTTCGGCCGCCGGCGACGTAGCCAAAGCGCGTGACGCCGGGCTGCAGCGTCAAAAGATTGATAACATCCCGTGCTTCGGTTGGAAGCTGTGTAACTTGAGTTGAATTAAACGGATTTCCCACGCTCGCGTCCTGCGTATTGAGCAATGCTTCGGCGGTGTTGCTTCGCACATTGACGGTTTCGTTGATGTTGCCGACTTCCAAGACGGCGGAAATTTCCGTCGGCGAATCAACCAGAGCGCGAATTTGCGTTTGGATAAATTTTTTGAAGCCGTTTGTTTCGATTTGCAAAAGATAAATAGCGGGCTGAATCGCCGGAAAAGAAAATGCGCCGTTTTCGTTGCTGATTGTTTTGCGGGAAAAACCTTTTTCGGCATTGGATAAAGTAACGCTTGCGCCCGAGATAACTTTTTGTTGTTGGTCAAAAATTGTTCCGCTGATTGAGGTTGTTCCCGACTGCGCGTTGGTAATTTCAGTTAAAAAGACGGAAAGCGCAATGGCAATTAGCATCAAAAAAGTTTTTTGTTGAAGATCATAGAATTTCATAGTTTCTCCTAATCAAAATAAGAGCTGAAGCCGTAAGCGCGAAGCGGACTGGAGCGCAACCGTCCCGGTTGCAATGAGCGGCGGTTTTTGCCGCGAAAAAGTGTTTATGAAGAAATCAACTTGACTTTATGCGGGGGCTTCTACACCGCTAAAAAACAGCGGCGTATGCAAGCGGGACGCTTGCGCTCCAGTCCGCTTCGCGTTTCAATCTTTTCTCCGATAAAACGCGCTCGAAAATCTCCAATCTTTCGCTTCCGCGCAAAGTCCGGCTTTGACCGGATTGTTTTCAATGTATCTGATGACATTCACAAAATGTTTCCAATTGCGAATGTAACGGTCAAATGGTTCGTGCTGCCAGAATTGACCGCTCCGATTTAACAATTTGTTGGCTTCGTGCGCCGTGTAAGATTTTAGCGAGTGCGCGATTTCTTCCAATTCGATATTTTCAAGCGGTGTTGCTAAAAAATGTATGTGATTCGGCATTACCACCCAAGCCGTCAAATCGTATTTTTTCGCGTCATAAAAAAGCAAACTTTTTTCGGTAATTTCCGCCACGCGCTCGTCTTTCAAAAAACATTCACCGTAACCTTTGTCGAGGTAGTTTTCAACATTTTTGCGAAAGATAATTTTTCCTTCTTCGCCTTGCCTTGCAGTATCTTCGCGCCATTTTTCAACGACTGATTGCGGCAGCGAATCAAAAAGGCGAAAAGTTAAAAATTGCGCCGTTTCACCGCCGTCAAAATGCGGAATGTAACCGCGGTCATACCAACCGAGATTTGAGCGAAAACCTTTTGGCTGAAATCTGTAATCCGTCATAAATTTCCCCCGACCGGAGCGCAAAGACTGGAGCGCAAGAGTCCCGCTTGCCTGACGGCGGCGTTTTTTAGCGGCGTAATGGCGTTTGCTTTCAGTCAACTTGAATGGAGCACAAACGCTTTTTCGTGCTGAAAAACGCGCTCATTGCAACCGAGACGGCCCTCGCTCCAGTCCGCTTCGCGCTCCAATCAAATTATTTCAACCCGACGCGCCTGACCAATTCATCGAAGCGCGGGTCGTCGCGCAATGAATCAAACCGCGGTTCGGCATACATAAAGACCATCTGACCCTGACGCTTTTCAAAGGCTTTGTTCAGATAGGCAAACGCCTGTTCCTTTTCGCCCAACATCGCGCATTGTCTCGCTATGCTGTAGAAATTAGTTTCGGGGTCGTTTACGACGAGTTTGCAATCCTCTAGCTGTATTCGCTTGATGCCTTGCCAACCCTCCGCCGCATATGCCTTTTTGAAATCTTCGAGGCGTTCGTTTTTGCGCTCCTCTCGCTGTTTGATAAATATCTCGTAAGCCATCTCGTAGTCGCCATTCATTTCATACGACATCCAGAGTTGGTTCTGAGCCGAGACGAAATCCTCGTCCGTTTCGAGAACACGCTTATATTGCACAATCGCTTCGTCGTAGCGGCGGGCGTAATACAAAATTCGCGCCCGGTCGCGGATATACACCACCTTTGCGGGAGAAATCGCCGACGCGGTTTCGATTTCCCGAATCCCTTCGTCAAAGCGTCGCTGATAGCCTCTCAACAAACCATACAACCAATGCGCGAGGTCGTTGTTCGGGTCTAATTCGATGGCGCGGAGAAGGTCTTTTTCCGCTTGCGGAAAATCCCCCCAGATTTTAAAAAGATTTATACTTCCGCGCACCGCGTAGGCTTCAGATAAATTGTTGTCGAGTTCCAACGCTTTCTCGACGGCGGCTTTTGCCTTTTCGCGATCTTTGTAAGCGAAAGCCAAGCCCGCATAGCCCCGCGCAAAATTCGGGTCGAGCCGGATGGCTTGTTCGAGATATTCAATCGCTTTTCGTTTATCTTCAACACTACTTTTCCTCGTCAAATTTTTACTTAGCAGATAAAGCCGATAGGCTTCTTCATTGGTCGTCCCGCGCTTTGCCAGATGACCGCTTTCCGTCGTCGCAAGCCGCGCCAAAATAATGTTTCCGACTTCGCCGGCAAACGCGTCCTGCGTCGCAAAAATATTGCCCGTTTCTTTTTCGCTTTTGTAGGTTTCTTCGATTTTTTCGGTAGCGACATTGAAAAGCTGTGAGGTAACGCGGATTTTGCCGTTGGCGATTTGATAATTCGAGGCAAGAACGAAATCAACTTGCATCTCTTTTCCGGCGGCAATCGCGTCTTGCGTAATGTCCGCATATTGTCTGGTCGCGCTCAGAGGTCGGACAATGAGATTTTTCGCCGCGCTGAGTTTGAGAGTCAGCGAATCGGCAATGCCAAATTCATAAATCACATCACGATTTTCCGCCGTTAAAGGTTGGACAGGCAAAATGGCGATTGATTTTTTGCCGTCCGCACCCGAAGCATTTTTACCTGCAGAGAAAAAATAATAGCCAAGACCGATGACGCCGAGAATCAATGCGGCTAAAACCAAGGCGCGATATTTGGGGTTGCTCTTAATGACCGGATTTGTCGGAACTAATTCGAGTTTGGTGAACTGTTCGATTGATTCTTCCGGCTGATTTTTATCTGTTTCGTGCCGCCAATCTGCCAGAGCGACGACCTTTTGAGACGGAGCGACGGAGGGATGGAGCGACGGAGCGACCGGAAGAATTGGAGAAAACGAATCAGTTTCCAAGTTAATTTTTCTCTCTCCGTCGCTCCGTCGCTCCGTCGCTCCGTCGCCCTGTCTCACCGTCGCTCCGTCGCTCCGTCGCTCCGTCTCACTATCTTCTTCAACGCGTCGCACTTCGACAACAAAGCGGTAACCGTGTTTTCTGACCGTTTCGATAAATTTCTGCGCACCCGGTTTTTCGCCCAACGCTTTTCTAATCGCATAGATACATTTGTCGAGATTGTTTTCTTCAACAAACGAATC
>JANLTD010000387.1:0-11897 GCA_031362765.1 Acidobacteriota bacterium
TCCGGAAGTGAACTTCTTGTCGATCGTTATGAATATTCAATCCAAAACCGGTGGCAACTTGTCGGAAGCTTTGGGAAACCTATCCAAGGTTCTGCGTGACCGTAAAAAAATGAAAGCTAAAGCCGCAAGAAAAGGACGTTCAAACGCCCTTTTGAAAATCATTCGTCAACTGACCGCGCCATAAATGAGCGCGCCTAACCGCCGCTGGCGCGGAAAGCCGCCTAAAATGCGGCTCAAAGTCATTTTGCGTAACATCAGTGAAAGTTTGAAAACTTTTTTGATACTAAAACGCAAAACAATCCGCGTTAAGGATTGCGGATGGAATTTTTTTCATCCGAAATGGAATCTAAAAAACGAATAGCATCGAAATTGCTATTGTATCAAACGGAGTTTGGTTATGAGTCAGAGAATTTTGGAAAACGAAGTTTTATTAAATTTGGTCAGCCATCACGCAGTTTCGTGGGCATTTGTGAAGTTGTGCGGGGCGTACAAATACGTTGGCCTGGTTGTCTGATTTATTGTTCTTTTCATTTGTCTTCTTTAAAAAGTAACGGCGAAGCGTTTCGCCGTTACTTTTTAGCTTTAAAGCGATTTTGCCGTCAGATGTGCAATTGAATACACTGGAAAGATGAACTCAAACGATATTGAAGAAATACTGCAAGCGCATTCCGCCGGAAATCTTTCCACGGCGCAAGCAACCGACCAGCTGAAAAACCTATCTTACGAGAATATCGGTTATGCGCGCGTTGACCATTCGCGCGCCGTCCGGCAAGGTTTTCCCGAAGTGATCTTCGGGCAGGGAAAAAAGAAGGAACAAATTCTGGGGATTTTTGAAAAGCTCGCGGCGCGTGCTCCGAATGTTTTGATAACCCGTACAACAGCCGAAGTGTTCGGCGAAGTCCGCAATGTTTTGACCGAGGCTGAATGGCACGAAGACGCGAAAATCATTCGCATTCTTCGTGATAAAACCGAACTCGGCGTGGGCGAAATAGCCATTGTGACGGCCGGCACGAGCGATATTCCGGTCGCCGAAGAAGCCGCGCTAACGGCTGAAACGATGGGCAATCGTGTATTGAGAATCTGGGACGCGGGCGTGGCGGGCATTCACCGGATTTTATCGGAACGTGAAATTTTGCAAAACTCGCGTGTTGTCGTCGTTGTCGCCGGAATGGAAGGTGCGCTGCCGTCGGTCGTCGGCGGACTTGTCAAGGTTCCCGTCATTGCCGTCCCGACCTCGATCGGCTACGGTGCAAGCTTTGGCGGAATCGCCGCGCTGCTTGGAATGCTCAATTCGTGCGCTTCAAACGTGACGGTTGTCAACATTGACAACGGTTTCGGCGCGGGCTTTGTCGCAAGTTTAATAAATCGAAAGTTTGAGGAAAATTCACCCCCAAATGAATACAAATAAACATCCATTAATCAAAGTTTTTCGCTGCGTCACCGCGTCGCGGCGTCGCCCCGTCTTTTTTGCTATGCTCGTAATGTCAATTCTTCTGTCGGGTTGCCTGAGCAGTGCCAAACGTGTGCCGAATCTTGATGCGATCTTCGCGCAGACGAAACTTCGCAAAGGTAAACGCCCGGTCATTATTATTCCGGGCATAATGGGCAGCGAACTCATCAATGCCGAAACAAAAGAGCGTGTCTGGATCTATCTTTCCGATGCCAAAACCGACGGCTTGAGTCTGCCGATTTCGTCGAATCTGTCGCAAAACCGGGATAAACTCGTCGCGTCAAGAATCATCGAACGGGCGAAAATATCGAGTTTTCTGCCGGAAGTTAAGATCTATGAATCCTTGATTCAAGCGATGGAAAGCTACGGCGGCTATACAAAAGGCGACTGGGAAAATCCGGACACTTCAAATGGCGGAATGGATAAATATTACGTTTTCGCCTACGACTGGCGGCGCGATAATGTCGAAAATGCGCGGCTTCTGATTCGCAGGCTTGCCGAATTAAAGCAAAAGATCGGTAATGATGATCTACGTTTCAATGTCATCGCGCATTCGATGGGCGGACTTGTTGCACGTTACGCGGCGATGTACGGCGATACAGATTTGCCGTCCGGCGGCGAAAAACCGGTACCGAATTGGAAAGGCGCGGAGCATTTTAACAAGATCTTTATGTTCGGCGTACCGAACGAAGGTTCGATGTCAACGCTTGAAACCTTGATCAAAGGCTATCGCGTCGGCGGTTTCAAGGTCAGCGTTTTGAACCGCGAAGTGGCGATCACCTCGCCGGCCGTTTTTCAGATCCTTCCGCATCAAAAAACGGCGCGCTTCTTTGACGAAGACCTCAATTTGATGAGCGTGGACCTTTACGATCCCGAGACGTGGAAAAAATACGGCTGGTCGGCGTATGCTGACCCTGCGTTTCGTAATAAATTTGCCGGACAATCCGATACGATCGGCGCAAACGGAAAAAAAAGCGAGTTTGCCGATGTTACGCTGGATGAATTGGACAAATATTTTGCCGCCGTTTTGGCTCGGGCACGCAGCTTTCAGGATGCGCTCGATTCTGATACTGCGGTTCCGCCCGCACTTTCGCTTTTCGCTTTCGGCAGCGATTGCGATGACACGCAGGACGGCGCAATCATTCGCAAATACTCAAAAACCAACGAGTGGCAGACGATCTTTACGCCGAAAGGATACAAAACCTCAGGCGGCCGCTCGATCAGCGAACCCGATGCCCGGGCAAAACTTTACGCGCCCGGCGACACGCTCGTCACGCGCCGCTCGCTGCTCGCCGAAACGATCACCGAACAAAATTACCGCAACTCGATCTTTCGCCGAAATCTGCCCGTGACGGCGACTTTTTCCTGCGAACTCCACAACGAACTGCCGAACAGCAAGATCTTTCAGGACAATTTTCTGACAGCTTTGATGCAGGAATTGACGCAGTGAATGAGTAAGGAGTAGGGAGTAAGGGAGTCATTATTTGCATTCGCGACTCCTCATTCCTCCAATCCTTTTCTTAAATCAAGGATTCAGCAACACGTAAAGTTTATCCGCCCAATCGGATTTTGCGCCGCGCAGGATCTCGTATTGGACAGCGGCCGAATCGCGGTCGCCGAGTTTTAAGTAAGTACGCCCGAGATTGTAGCGCGCCCGTTCAAAGTCGGGATTGTAGGCGACGGCGTTGTTAAAGGCTTCGAGTGCTTGATCGGTCTGACCGGCTTCAAAATAACTTTCGCCTAAATAGTTGTAAGTTTTCGCGTCCGGTTTGTAGGTCTTTAGTTGTTCAAATGCCGCGAGCGAATCGTTGAAGCGTTTTAGTTTGAAATACGCCAGGCCTAATTGCTCAAAAGCACTGACGTAATCGGGTTTGAGCGCGAGCGCGCGTTTGTAGGCGAGAATTTCTTCGTCCGTGCGGTTTAATTTGCCGAGACATAACCCGAACGCGTATTGCGCGTCTGCGTTGTCGGTGTCGAGTTTCGCGGCTTGCCGGTAAGCCTCCGCCGCGTCTTTATATTCCTTCAAAGCAAAGCTCGACGCGCCGATATTGATGTAGGTTGCAGCCCATTCGGGGCGTAGCTTTGCGGCTTGGCGCGAGGCTTTCAAGGCTTCCTGATGGCGTCCCATCATTCCGTAAGAAAATCCCGCCTGATACCACGCTTCGGCGTAATTCGGATCGGTTTCGGTCGCCTTCTCAAAAAACGAAACAGCGCGCGCATAATCGTCGCGCGATAATTGCGCCAGACCTTGCGAATAAAAATTCTGCGCGGCGGATCGTTTATTTTTCTGAGTTTCGTTGTTAAGCGTCGAAAAAGTTTGCAGGTCGCCGATTTTTAATTGCGCGATCCTTTCACTCGGCACGGCAAAATTCAAACTCTGACCTTCGGCGGCCTGGAGCGTCGCGATGCCGATCACTTGCCCGAGCATGTTGACGACCGGCGAACCGGATGAACCAGGCGAGATCGGCGCGGTGATCTGGATGATCTTGCCGTAGCCGGAAATTTCTCTGACGGCCGAAACGATGCCGTTCGAGACCGATCCTTCCAAACCGTACGGATTGCCGATGACGACAATCGATTCGCCTTCGAGCGGTACGCGCTGCATAATTTGAAGCGGAACGGCCGTGCCTGCCGGAACATCAACCTGCAAAAGAGCCAGATCGCCTTCGCCGTCAATCGCCAGCACGCCTTTGACGGGAAACTTTTTGCCGTTGAAAAGATGAATCTCGGCGCGGCTCGATTTTTCGATCACGTGACGGTTTGTAATGACCTTATCGCTCGCGACAAAAAAACCGCTCCCGCGTGAAAGCGTGTTGCCTTTCGCATCAAATGTTTCGATGGCGACCGCCGAAGGCTTGATGCGTTTGACAAGCTCGGGCAAAAAATCCTGCGCCGACGCGGAATATGCGCCATTGCACAGAACGATGAAAAGAAGGATTGTCTTTACAGCAAACTTCATCTGTCGGTTAACGAGCAAACTTCATCCGAATTATAGAGTTTTTATCGAATTGAAACAAATTCAATGCCAAATAAAACGGTTTCGCGGCGAATCAGATGCCTCACTGCGGCGAAACCGTTGGAAGTTTTAATAAATCGGACCGGATTTTTAACAATCCGAAATCCCAAATCCCAAATCCGAAATCACTTAATGATGCCGTTGCCGTCGAGCGCGGTATAAACGTCGGTATTGTAAAGACCGAGCCATTTATCGGAATCGGGCGTTTTAAAGAGTTCCGCGTAAACCTGTGAATTAAAACTTTCAAGTTCGAGCGGTTTGGCGCGTTGCTGATTGAGCATTTCGTAGAGTTTCGTGTGAAACAGAAAATCGTTACGTGTCGTGTCGAGCGCGACATATCCCGCGAGATTTGTTAAAAGACTCGTGAATTGCGCGTCGGTCAGACCTGTTTTGGCGTTCTGGCGTTTGATAAACTCGACGCTTGCGTCATCGAATTTGGTCGCACCCGCGTAAAGTTTGGCGAGTTTTTTCCACTCGTCAAGATTGATGTTTTGATCGAAACGCGCAAAATCGTCGGAAATGTCGGGACTAAAACGCGTTGAACCGCCATTGATGTCCAAAAGGATCGTTCTTTCGGTGGACATTTTCGTAACGGCTCGCGGCGCCACGTCCAACGCGCCCGTGCCGTCCGTCGGTTCGGTCAGCGCAACTTTTGCCGCTGTTACCGATTTATCGCGTTTTGTTTTGATGTCTTCAAACATCGTTTTCCGGTAACGAAGCGCAATTATCTCTTTTTGATTTGCCTGCACACTGTCAATCGTTTTGTTGATCTGAAAGCCGGCGGTCAGATATTTGAGAAAACCAGACGGACTGTAAAGACCGGGTAGCGCGTCAATGATCGCGCCATTTTCGTCCAAAATGTAATGAATACTATTGCCGGTCAGCGTACGTTCGATCTTGCGGCCGTCGCCAAAATCAATCGTTACTTTCGGCGCGGGTCTGACGGATTTCCAATGCAGAACGTAATTTTCGCGTAAGTATTTTGAAATCTCGCTGTTTGAATAAAGCAATGCGCGGAAAAATCGCGAATTGGCGCAGCTGAATTCTTCGTTCAGATTACCTAAAAGTCTTAAAGATAAAATCGGTTTGTTTTTGGCGTTTGCTTCTTTTTTGGCTTCGTCGAGATCTGTGAACCAGAAAAGACGCGAAGCATAAGCGTCCTTTTGCATTGCGACCGAATCGAGAGCATTCGCGATGCGTTTCCAAACGCCAGTTGATTCGCCGGTTTGGGAAAATTTCGCGATCTCGGCGGAATATGTCTGAAAAAGCGTGTCCAAACCGTCTTTGCCCAGCATCCGCAGATCTCTTATCGCTTCGAGCGAGATGGCGGAATCATTGGAAATTGCTTGTTGGGCGAGCTCTTCCTTTGTTTTCGATTCGGCAAAAACCGTCGCCGCAAGCATTAAACTAAGAATCGCCAGCAGCCCAAAAGTTTTAATTTTCATAATTTTCTCCTTTAAGTTATCAAAAGAACGGCTTTTATTGGAGAACTTGCACAAGGATTTGGTTGCCTTTTGAGAACATCAGGCGGTCACCCACGCGGCATTCTGACTTTGAGTCGAAAGTCTGCCGGTAGTTTATTTTTTGGTTTTTTGAAAGAAATTGTAACTGTTTAGGTCTTTGGTTTTTAGTCTTTGGTTTTTGGTTTTATTCGATGAACAATCTTTGATTTTCAATCAAGACTCTTCCAAATAAGCCGACGTGGTAAGAAATTTACAACCGATCGGCAATTAATTTCAAAAAACCAAAAACCAAAAACCAAAGACCTGATCAGGTACAAAATTATTGGCCCAGGTTTTCGATAAAATCGGCAACATCTGCGAACGATTCGGCGTAGAGTTCGGCCGGAAATCGTCGGCGAAAATTGTCGTCGGCGAATATTGTACCGCCTAAAATGATCGGGATTTTGAGCCTGACGGCCGTTTCCCGAAATCCTTTATAGTCGCGTGACAGTCTTTCAAATTCGGTCAGATAGGTTGCCGAAAGACAGACGGCTTGCGGCGAGTATTGCAAAATTTCTTCATTGAGCGAAAAAAGCGGCGTGTTGGCGCCGAAATTCATCACTTCCCAACCTTCGTTTTCAATCGTTAATTGCGCGAGATACGTCGGCAGTTCGTGGAGGTCGCCCTCAAAGGCGGCACAGAAAGCCATTTTCTGTTTCATCTCAGGCAAGGGAAGCGAGTTGCGCAATTTATGGACAGCATAGTGTGCCGCCCGCGTTGCCAGATGTTCCTGGGCAATGCTCAATTCGCCGCGATACCATAATTCCCCGACACGCTGCATTGCCGGACTTATCAAATCATCAAAAATATCCGTCAGAATTGTGCCTTGCAAATATGCACTGATAATAAGATTGGCCGAGTCTTCTTGACAATCCGAAATCAGCAGATCAAAAAGCGACGAATCGGAGTTGATCTTGTTTTTTCGACGGGCGGCCGAATTTAAGACCGATTGATCGCCGTGACAGGTCTTTTGCCCGAGACCTTGTTCGCGCTGGAAACGGGCGATCTCCTCGGCGCGAAACCTTCGGTGCTTGCCGCTGGTGCGTTCTGATTTAAAAAATCCGGCATCTTCCCAACGTTTGACGGTCGCATCGCTCACGCGACACAAACGCGCGACTTCTTTAGTTGTTAAATAATTTGGATCTGACATTCGCATTCTAATTGTAATTTATTTGTCTGAATAGTCTAAGAACTTCGTCTGTAAAAAAATCGGAACAGGTTTTTTGACCTGCTAAAAATTATACTTAAAACGCCCAAAACGCTCAACTGTGAACTAATAAAAATTAAATTATTAAAAATATTCAAATGATATCAATTACTGCTTGACAAAGCGCTGAGCGGTTTGTAATATAGAAATCGTTCAAACCGCACACGCGTTTTGAAACGAAAGTTGAAAGTTTAATTAAGATTTGAAAATGGGAAGGCTATTTATAATGAAAAAATATATGAAAGGATTATTTACTGTGGTTGCGGCGGCATTTTTGTTTATCGGTGTGCAGAACATTTCGGCACAAAGTATGAAAGACACTCCGAAAGATATTGTTGACACGGCGGTCGCGGCAGGACAATTTAACACTTTAGCGGCAGCACTGAAAGCCGCCGGATTAATTGACGCGCTCAAAGGAAAAGGCAAATTCACGGTTTTTGCGCCGACCGATGAGGCTTTTGCCAAACTTCCGGCGGGAACTGTCGAAATGTTGCTGAAACCTGAAAATGTTGAGAAATTGAAAGCAATTTTGCTTTATCACGTTGTCAGCGGACAGGTCGCGGCCAAAAAGGTCGTTAAACTTAACGGCAAAGATGTTAAAACACTCCAGGGCGGAACGGTTCGCGTTAGTACGTCAAACGGCGTCAAAGTCAACGAGTCAACCGTCGTGAAGACGGACATCAAAACCAGTAACGGAATTATCCACGTTATCGACACGGTTTTGATTCCGACCAACTAATGGTTTATCGAACAAGGGGTTTACGAGCCGGGGAAGGTTTAAAAGTCGGGTAAAAGCAAATCGCTGTCATTCTTTGAGTGGAATGATGGCGATTTTTTTATGGAAAAAACACTTTTAATTCTGCAAATTGCTTCGACGCTTTTTATGACGGGCGTGATTTGGGTTATTCAAATCGTGCAATATCCGTTTTTCTCCCAAATTGGCGCGGAAAAGTTTGTGAAATATCACGACGATTATCGTTTTTGGATCACGCCGATCGTCTTGCCGACGATGACCATCGAACTTCTCTCAACGGTTTTTCTGCTTTTTTATCCGCCCGCTAATATTGATTCAAGGCTGATTTGGCTCGGATTAATTTTGACTCTGATCGTTTGGGCTTCGACATTTTTTCTGCAAGTTCCGCTTCACGAAAAGCTCGCCGCAGGCTTTGATGCCGATGTCCATTCAGCATTGGTCAAGACGAATTGGATTCGCACCGTCGGCTGGAGTTTGCGAAGCGCTTTGCTGATTTATATCGTTTGGAAAATCATTCGTTTTTAGACTTTGGTTTTTTGTCCTTTGCTCTTTTTGGTGAAAATACTACAATTTCAAGTATCGCTTAAAGCAACTGATAAAGGACAAAAACAAATGAAAATAGCAATCGGCTCAGACCACGCGGGCTTTGAAGTCAAAGAAAAGATCAAAAAACAACTCGCGGAAATGAACCTCGAAGTCGAAGATTTGGGCACGCATTCGCTCGATTCGGTAGATTACCCCGATTTTGGTGCGGCGGTCGGGCGCGAAGTCGCGTCGGGCAAGGCCGACGAGGGGATTATTGTCTGCGGTTCGGGTATCGGCATCGCGATCGCCGCGAACAAAATTCACGGCGTTCGCGCCGCGCAGGCTTGGAACGAAGAAACGGCAAGGCTTGCGCGTCAGCACAACGACGCAAATATTCTCTCGATCGGCGCGCGGGTCATTCCCGAGAAAAAGATCTCAAAAATCGTCCAAGCATGGTTCGATGCTAAGTTTGAAGGCGGACGACACGGCGGAAGAGTTGCGAAAATTACGGAATTGGAGAAAGACAACAGTTGACCGTTTAGAAAAAACTGTAACTGAGTAAGTTTTTGGTTTTTGGTTTTTGGTTTTATTCGATGGACACCCGTTGATTTTCAATCAAGACTCACCAAAATAAGCGGGCGTGGTGAGAAATTCAATGCCAATCGGCAATTTGTTGCAAAAGACCAAAGACCAAAAACCAAAAACCAAAGACCTAAACAATTACAAAAAACTGCATAATAAACGGACTCTTTTATGCTCATTGTTCTCGTCCCTATTTTTTATTTTTTGCTGTGGCTCGTTGTTTTCAATGGCAAACGAACGGAAGGAGTGCGCCATACTTTTCTTAAAACGGGATTGCTCACATTTGCGTTCGTAGCCATAACAACCGAAATTCTCTCGCTTTTTCGTCTAATCAATGGAATCAGTGTAATTTTATTGTGGCTCAGTGCAAATCTCGCTTTATTCGGCTTGATACGGTGGAAAATAAAATCGAGCGTTAGTGAAATTTGGCAAGATTTTCGGGTGAAGATCAAAGCCGTGCCGAAATTTTATCTGTCGGTGCTGATCTTTATTTATTCGATAATTCTCGTTCTCGCCGTTTTTTCACCTCCAAATACCTTTGATTCAATGACTTATCATTTGACAAGGGTTGCGAGTTGGATTCAGTTCGGCTCGGTCGAATTTTTCCCGACGGCAATTTTGCGCCAGCTTTATCAGCCGCCATTGGCCGAATACGCGATTCTGCATTTTCAGCTTCTGAGCGGCGGCGATTATTTCGCAAATCTCATCCAATGGTTTTCGCTCGGTTTGTGCGGCGTTGTGGTTTCGCTGATCGTCAAAGAATTCGGGCAGGATTTGAAAACGCAGACTTTCGCTGTTTTGCTTGCGGCGACTCTTCCGATCGCGATCGTCCAGGGTTCAAGCACGCAAAACGACCTGGTTGCGTCGCTTTTTATTCTGTCGTTTTTTTACTTTTGGCTGCGCGCCGTCAAAACTGGTTCGTGGGCCGATTTTGTTTTAACGGGAATCGCCCTGGCTTTGGCGCTGCTGACGAAAGGGACGACATATCTTTATTGTTTTCCGATCGGCGCATTTTTTGTCGTCGTCCATTTTTTAACGCTCAAAAAAACGGCACTGCGTTGGCGTTTTATTAGACAAATTGCGATTGTTTTAGTGATTGCCGCTGCTTTTAATGCCGGTCATTACGCACGAAATTACAGTCTTTTCGGTTCGCCGCTTTCGACCGGCGACGAGCAACTCAGAACCAAGAATCTGACGGTTGAAATGGCTTTTGCCAATCTGGCGCGAAACTATGCGCTTCACCTCGGCACCAAGTCGGACAAATTAAAATCCTCATTTGAAGGTCTTATGAAGCGAACTTTCGGTGGCGAACTAAACAATCCCGATTCGACTTGGTGGTGGGAAAACGAATATGCGATAAATTATTCGACGCACGAAGACAGCGCGGGAAATTTTGTTCATATTTTGCTGATAACGCTGGCTTTGCCGTTGATTTTTCTGATTCGCCTTGACGATAAAAAATATCTTTACGGCATTGTTTTTTCGATTTTGGTCGGTTTTACGTTGTTCTCGCTTTTGCTGAAATGGCAGATGTGGGCGAGCCGTCTGCAAATGCCGCTTTTTTTGCTCGGATGTGTTTTGGTCGCGATTGTTATTGCCAGACTTTTGCCGCGAATTGCATTTCCCATCGCGATAATTTGTTTTGTGGCTTCGTGGTCGTTTCTTTTCTACGCCGAACCGCGTCGTCTATGGTCGGATGACGGCAAATTTGCTCTGACACAGAACAGCCGCAAACAAAACTTTTTCAAAAATCAGCCTGAAATCGAACCGTATTTTGATGAAGCGACGGATTTTATCAAACAACAGCCGGGCGCGTCCGAATCAATCGGTTTGCACCTTGAATTTAACGATTGTGAATATCCGTTGTGGTTTTTGCTGAAAAAGGATTTTCGCCAAAAACCATATATTTATCACGTCGGCGTCACAAATATTTCGTCGAAGCTGATAGGAACGCGCCAATTGCCCGATCTTGTTATTTCGATGCGAACCGAAAACATCATCGAAGGCGTTGAATACAAAGAGATTTGGAAAAAAGATCCGGTCAGAGTCTTGCAGAAAAAGGAAATCGCCGCGCCATAAGAAAAGTTTGAAACGAGTTTTGATAAAGGTTACAATTTAAGAATCAAAGTCAGAACGTCAGCGGGAAATGCGACGCGGGGACGGGGCGACACGGAGACGCGGGGAAGTTAAATGATTGAAAAGATTTCATATTTGGAAAGCGAAGAAGCGATTTTGCTTCACGTTGAATTGATGAAATCTTTTAACGAAACTCGGTTTGGAATTTTCAACCGTGAATCGCTCGAATCGGCGTTGGCGCGTCCGCGAAATATTGCGGTTTATGAAAACGCCGATTTAATTCGTCAAACCGCTTCGCTTTATTTTGGATTGGTCAAAAATCGTATTTGGCGCGGCGGCAACAAGCGAACGGCGACCATTTTGATAAAACGCTTTCTCGAAATTAACGGCTGGCAACCGACTTGGACGCTTGCGGAAGTTGTGCGGTTAGGTTTGAACGTTGAATCGGACGCTTGGAAGACGGGCGAGATTGAAAATTGGCTGCGTGATAAAATTATCAGTCAATTCGGGTGTTTGGCCGCTCAATGGAGTTATAGATGATTGACAATACTGGTGCCCTTTTTAATGCTTTCCCGAAGATTCGAAGACCCGCCCTGGGTGTCGCGACCCTGCTTTTAATTCTTGGTGCAGGTTGCAGCTCCAATCCATTTTACTCCAATCCCTATCCGCCTGTGCCGGAATCGCAACGCAATATTGATGTTGATTACGACTATGTTTTGGGCCCGGGCGATACCGTGAGCATTTTCGTGTGGGGAAACGATGAACTGGGTGCAATCGGCACGGTG